>JBBRIB010000146.1:0-7085 GCA_038221745.1 Verrucomicrobiales bacterium | reverse complement strand
ATGCTTGAGAAAGCAGTGAAAATCGGAGGAGTTTGAAACGCCTTGGGAAAAGCGGAGATTGGTCCTACAGGGCTTGTAGGACCTATTTTCCACCTCAAGCAGGCGCTCCTACGGCACCGGGGATGGGGCCTTCGTCGTCGGTGCGGCCTTCGTTGGTGCTCTTGGGGGCCGGCTTTTTGGTGAACTCATCGGGCACCGGTGGTGGCTTGGGTGCGGTGGGTGGGTTCTTCATCTCGCCATGATCGATGATGTCGCGAAGGTGGTTGGCATCGAGAGTCTCAAACTCGAGGAGGGCCTTGGCGATGAGTTCGACTTTGCCGCGGCCTTCGGTGAGGATGCGGGTGGCGATCCCGAAGGCGTTATCGATGAGGTGTTTGATTTCCTCGTCGATGATTTTGGCGGTGCTTTCGCTGTAGTTGGTGCGGCGGCCGCCCATGTCGCCGCGGCCGAGGAAGACCGGGCCATCGCCTTCGCCGTATTCGACCATGCCGAGTTTGTCGCTCATGCCCCATTCACAAACCATGTGGCGGGAGAGGGCGGTGGCTTGGCGGATATCGCCTGAGGCTCCGTTCGAGACATCGTCGCTGTGGAAGGACTCGGCGATGCGTCCACCCATGGTGACGATGAGATTGGCGAGGGCTTCTTTTTTCTGAGTGGAGTATTTATCACCATCCGGGAGATACATGGTGGCGCCGAGGTAGGGGCCACGGGGGATGATGGTGACTTTGTGGAGAGGGCTGGTATCCGGCAGGACCATGTTGAGGTATGCGTGGCCGGCCTCGTGCCAGGCGGTGCCGGTTTTTTCCTTGTCAGACATGGCAAGGCTACGGCGCTCGCGGCCCCAGCGGACTTTGTCACGGGCTTCTTCCATCTCATCGAGAGTGACGGAGGAGAGGCCACGGCGGGCGGCGAGGAGGGCGGATTCGTTGATTAGATTGGCCAGTTCCGCGCCGGAGAAGCCGGGAGTGCCTCTGGCGATTTTCGAGAGATCAACCCCGGCGGCGAGTTTGATTTTCTTGACGTGGACGCGAAGGATTTCCTCACGGCCATTCACGTCGGGCAGGGAGATGGTGACTTGTCGGTCAAAGCGGCCGGGGCGGAGGAGCGCGGGATCGAGCACATCCGGGCGGTTCGTGGCGGCGATGATGATGACACCTTCCTGGGTATCGAAGCCGTCCATTTCGACGAGGAGCTGGTTGAGCGTTTGTTCGCGCTCATCGTGCCCGCCGCCCATGCCGTGGCCGCGGTGGCGCCCGACGGCATCGATCTCGTCAATGAAGATGAGGCAAGGTGCGTGTTTGCGGCCTTGTTCAAACATGTCGCGCACGCGGGACGCACCCACGCCGACGAACATTTCGACGAAGTCCGAGCCGGAAATTGAGAAGAACGGGACATCGGCCTCACCGGCGATGGCGCGGGCGAGGAGCGTCTTTCCTGTGCCGGGTGAGCCGACCATCAGCACGCCCTTGGGGATGGAGCCGCCGAGTTTTTGGAATTTGCGGGGATCGCGGAGGAAATCGACTATTTCGTAGAGCTCTTCCTTGGCCTCCTGGATGCCGGCGACATCTTTGAAGGTCACCTTGTTGCGGTCCATGGTGAGGAGGCGGGCTTTGCTTTTGCCGAAAGACATGGCACCGCGACCGGCGGATTTCATCTGCTGGCGGAAGAGGAAAAAGAGGATGCCGATGATGAGAAGGAAAGGCAGGAAGGTGAAGAGGATGCTTTTGAGGTAATCGGTGGTGCGATCGTAGCCCGCATTGGTGGTGAGCAATTGTTTCAAATCATCGCCGAGGATGGGGATGGAAACGGTGACGCTGAAGGGCGTGGCTTCGAGGTCTTTACCGGCTGGATCCTTGGGCACCACCATGTTCGTGACGACCTCGCGGCGGCCAACGATGACGGCTTCGTTCGAGCCGGGCGTGGTAAGGAGGCGGAGGGGGGTGACGAGATCCTTGGTTTGGATTTCCCCGAGCGAGTGCGCCTTGCTGAACTGGGCGAGCGAGAGGGTTTCGACTTCGGCTTCAGCGGGTTTTTCAACCGAAGTGGACAACGGCTGGAAGTTCAGGTCATCGCCCAGGATTTCGCTGATTTTGCTGGATTGGAAGGAGAGATTGACGGGGACGCGGAAGTCGGAAGATCTTTTCTGGGGGTCTTTGGGAAATGTAAGGGGTGGAGTTGCCCAGCCGGTGATGGTGGCATCGTAGGCGGTGTCCGAGGTGACGACTTTGAGGGGTCTTTTCGGATCATCGAGAATGACGCGGCCTTGTTCCCATGCTTGGCGGAACTGCGGGTATTGAAGACTTTTCGCCGATTTATTTACATCTGTGCCCAAGAATGCGAAGCCCAGGAAGACCATCGCAACGCTGAGGAGGATGAGTAATTTCCAATTGAAGCCGCCCGCGTCGCCGTTGGGGCGATTGGAGTTATTGGGAGGAGGCGTAGAGTTCGGTGAGTCTGACATGGTAGGCGTGGAGAAACCCGCGGGCGAATTCGGATGAGCGAAGGTGCGCTGCGGGAGTGAGCGAGGATACCTCATCGGCACGAAAAGCAAACCCCTTTTTTGCACAGGTCTTGCGGGGAGGCAGAAGGTCTGCCAAGAAAGCGGGTGTGGAACCACCTTTGGCTAAAAACGATTCGTCACTCTCGCTGTTGCGCCGATTGAAGATCCTGGCGTGGCTGCGGGGGATTCCAGGGGTGGGGCGGTTGCGGGCGTTGCGGCCTGGGACGGATGCGCAGGTGGGGGTGTTGGTGGATGCGTTCGCGGCGTTTGCGACGCTGGATGATGAACTCAGCGCACTGGAGGCGGACTTGATTCTGGACATGTTGCGGAGCGCGTTTCCCGAGGTGGATCACGGCTGGCTGGGGCGGCGATTGCAACGTGCGGTGAAGAATCCGCGGCCGTTGCAGGGGTTGGCGATGGAACTCAAGGATAGCTTCGACGATACAGGGAAGCTGGCGATGGGGTTGCAGCTTTTCACATTGGTGGATGCGGCAGGGCGCTCGGAACGAAATCGAACGAGTTTTGACATTTTCATGAGGCGGCTGGGCAAGCCGGAATACGGAGTTTCAATCCTCAAGGAAATGCGCGGCGATGCGGGGCATGTGGCATCGGAAGAACTGCCGTTCGAGCGCTTGATTTTCGGCAGGGACGGGGCGGATGTCTTGCTGCCTCCGGCGGCGGGGGAGCAGGAATTCAGAGTTTATCGGGCGGGGGATTTGATTTTAGTGAGAAACACGGGGCTGTCCCCGCTTTGGATTCATGGTAGATCATTGGAAACGGGATCATTCCTGCGGATGCGGGAGCGGCAGCCATTGGTGGTGCCCGGGTGGACGCTCAGCTATGAGGATCTAATGTTTTTCCTCGATGTGAAGCGCACGGGCAATGCTCCCACGCTTTACTTGGAAACAGGCGAAGCGGGCCTGACAGCCGAGCGGACGCGGGGACGGCAAAGTGCCTTGCGGGTGCGCTTCGGCCTCGAGGCGGAGGTGGAGGCGCTGCGAGATACGGATTTGCATGCAGGCAGCCGCGGGCCGCTGAAAAAAGGCGATGTGGTGACGTGCCGGAATCATGATCGGTTGGGCGATGCGGCGGGCTTCAGTCTCTCGGTCAACGAGCTGCGGCGCAAGGCAACACAAAAGGGCAGGCGATTCCGCCTTGCGGGGGATCGGCAGGAGTATCTGGTTTCCAACGATGCTTCGGCACTCTCAGCGGGCGATCTTTTGTTAGGCCCGAAATTATCGCCCAAGGCAGTGTTGTTCATCCGCTTCGATGCGCAGCATGCGGAGGGCGAGCTTGAAGTAAGGGAAAGCCACGGGACGATCCTTGTGGATGGGGTGCCGGTGAAAAACAGGGCGCCGCTCCGGGATGGATCGTTGATCCGGCTTTCTGGCAGCCAAGCGGTGCGCTGCCGTTTCAGCGAGGGGTTTCTTGATGAAGAAAGAACGCTCATCGAGACCCTGAAGGTGGAGGATTTGATCCATGACTTCGGGCCGGATTCGCGGGCGCTTGATAACATCAACTTCGAAGTGAAACGCGGAGAAATGCTCTGCATCATCGGCCCCAGTGGCAGTGGCAAGAGCACTCTGTTGGCAGTCCTGTCAGGCCAGCGGGAACCTTCTCGCGGGAAGGTGCGGCTCAATGGAGTTTCCCTCTATGAAAAGCGCGAGCAACTGGTGCCCTTCATCGCGCACATGCCGCAAGAGGAAGCGCTGAGCCCCCAGCTTACGGTGCGCGAGCATTTGCGCCACGCGGTGACGATACGGCGGCCCGCGCTTTCTCTTGCAGAACACGAGCGCCGCGTGGATAGCATGCTGGCGGAGCTCGGGCTGCAATCCATCGCCCGCCGTTTGGTGGGATCTCCGGGTGAGAAAACCATCTCGGGCGGGGAGCGCAGCCGCTTGAATCTGGGGGTGGACCTTGGCAGCCGGGCCGAGGTGTTCCTTTTTGATGAGCCTATTTCCGGGCTTTCATCAAAGGACTCCGAGCATGTGGCGGAAACCTTGCGATCCCTTGCCCGGGAGAAAATCGTGATCGCTTCGCTGCATCGCCCGGGTGCTCCGGTGTTGCGGTTGTTTGACAAGGTTTTGTTGTTGGATAGTGGTGGTCGTCTCGCTTACTTCGGCACTCCGGCGGCGATGGTGGGATACTTCCGGGATGCGTGTGAGGAACTTGCGATTTCCCATCCATCGGTGACGGCGAAGTCTCCGCTGGGTGCGGATTTTGTCTTCGATGTGTTGGAAACTCCGCTCAGCGCCATCGGCGGTGGATCCAACACAGGTGCGGCACGGCGCTTTCCGCCATCGTTCTGGCAGGAAAGGTTTGAGAGTGTGGACCTGATGCATTCGCTTCAGATCGGAGGTGGGGCTGTTTCGCAGGTAGGAGACGATAGAGAAGGGGATCGCTCGCCGGTGCCGCCCAAGCCAGCCAGGAGGACCCGCTCGGTATTGGCGGTTTTCGCCACACACTTTTTGCGTTCCTTGCTCTCAAAGGTGCGGAACCGCGGGACGATTTACAGCACCTGTCTGGAGGCGCCCTTGCTGGCGGCACTTGTCTCCATCACGCTGCGCTCATCGCCCACCGGTTCCTATCAGTTTGCGACCGCCCTGCACATTCCCGCTTATCTCTTTCTCAGCGCGACGGTGGCGATGTTTCTCGGTCTGACAAACTCGGCCACGGAGGTTTTGCGGGATCGTCCCATCCTGCGGCGGGAGCGTAACTGCCAACCGGGCGCAGGCTCTTATGTGATTGCAAAATTCGTAGCGCTCGCACTCGTCGCGGCGGCCCAGTGTTTGATCTATCTCATGGTGGGGAATCACTTTTTGGAGATCGATGGCATGTTGCCTTATCTTTGGTTTTGGATGACGCTCACTGCCTGGACAGGCACGGCGATGGCCCTCGTCGTTTCCTCAGTAGTGAAAACAGAACGCGCCGCCTTGACAGCGGTGCCGCTGTTGTTGGTGCCGCAAATGCTGCTCGCCGGGGCGCTTGTTCCGTATCGGGAAATGAATCGCGGCTTGTTCAGCAGGGCCGATGAGATTCGTGAAAAAGGTGGGACGCCCGCGCCATCGGTGATCATGCCCTTGCGCTATGCCTATGAGGCGATGGTGGTGGCGCAGGCCACGCGCAATCCGTTTGAAATCGAGCGGATTCGTCTCCAAGAAAGAATCGACCGGATGCGCGACTCGAACAAGCTGGGCGATCCAGGTAAGGCGGAACGATTTGATTTGATCAAGGAGGGCCTGCGGCGGCTGTTGGCCTCAGGCGCATCTAACGAAGACGAAGCCGCCCAAATTGTTTCGAGGATCCGGCAGATTTCGACTTCCGGGACGCGCATCGAGGTGGAAACTATGAAGATCTGGCCCGAAGAGGGCGTGAAGGCGAGGCCGGCTTCCGAGTATTTCGTAAATGAGCGGATCGATCTGTTAGTGCGGGAAGCCGAGATTTTTCGCAATGACTATCGCAACAAGGAACGGCGAAATGTTTTCCATGCGCTCAAGAAGCCACTGCCGTTCACAGATCCGAAGATTGCGGCTTTAAACGAGGAATACACCGAGCGCGGGGATGAAATGGAGACCCAAAAATTCAACGGAGTCGTTCTTTTCTTCATCATCGGCTCCTGCGGGATCATGACGACGCTCATTATTTCCCGTCAAAACCGCATGACCCGATAGCCGTTTCAGCGGTTGGGAAATTGTTTTGTCGAATGAAATATCCCACTGCATAAGCAAAAAAACATTGCGCGGGCGAGGGTTATGTTGCACTTTTTCATCGAAACCTCACAAAACAAGGTAGTTCACTAAGGATTATGCTTCCAGAGCACGCACCATTCACCACCGACCAGCGCAAAACGCTGGATTTTCTCATTGCCAGTCTCGATCCCGTGCAACGCGGGTGGTTAAGCGGTTACCTTGCCGCAGGCGCTGCTTCCATTGCTGCGGTTGCCGCTCCAGTGGCAGCTGGGAAGCTGACGGTTCTCTATGGAACCGAGTCTGGGAACTCGGAATCCTTAGCGGACCGCTCTGTGAAAGAGGCCAAAAAACGGGGTTTCCAAGCGGTGATGAAAAACATGGCGGATATCTCCACCGCAGATCTCGCCAAGTTTACCAACGTTCTCGTCATCGTTTCGACGTGGGGCGATGGCGAGCCACCTGAAACCGCAATCCCCTTTTACAAAGAATTGATTTCCTCAAGGTCCGCACTCAAGGATCTGCGTTTTTCCGTCTGTGCGCTCGGAGATACTTCCTACGAGAAATTCTGCCAGACCGGCAAAGACATCGACGTCCATCTGGAAACCTTGGGCGCCGAGCGCGTCTTTGCTCGCCAAGACTGTGATGTTGATTACGAGGAAGGCTACGTCTCATGGCTCGCCGGCAGCCTTATTGCGCTCGCTCCTGCCGCCGCTGCTGCCATCCATCCAGTCGCCTACATCGCCCCCGCCTCCTCAGGTGTGGAGTATGGGAAGAAAAATCCCTTCCCCAGTGAAGCATTGGACACCCTGGTCCTCAACGGCGAAGGCTCGGCCAAGGAAACTGTTCACCTCGAACTCGCACTTGCATCCTCCGGCCTCTCCTACGAACCCGGTGAT
>JBBRIB010000145.1:0-7120 GCA_038221745.1 Verrucomicrobiales bacterium | reverse complement strand
TATGTCATTTACTATGCCTATAGCGAACTTTGGTGCGATCAGGACATGGACTTGTGGGTGATGGTCGGCAGCGATGACAACTCGCGCATCTGGATCAACGACCGGCAAATCTGGAAAAGCGGTTACCAACTCAAAGGCTGGCGGCTCAACGAGGGACTGCGAAAAGTCAGCTTCCGCCGGGGCATCAACCGCATTCTCTATCGCTTCGAAAACGGCTGGCACAAAACCGGTTTCTCTTTTGCTGTCAATCTCCTACCAGCCCAGCCCGCCAAAGCCCCTTCGCCATAAGGCCCGGCCACCCGCTTTCTCCGGGACAACAGGTGGATCGGTCCCAGCCCTGTGCCGCTCTCTAGTCGAAGAGAACGCGCATATGTTCTTCCCGAGTCGCGTATTTTGTGCGCGATGGCCATTCGCCGACGGTTGGTTCTGCAAAGTCAGCGTCCCGCAAGCCAATGCTTTTGAGTGTCTCACGAGCATAAAAACTATTTGGCACTGTACCCATCAGCAAGTAGTCCGAACTCCATAGGGCTTCCTTCGCCGCGTCTCTCTCATCGTCCAGATAGTCACCCAGAACTCGGATGGTCTCTGGACTCGGCAAATGGGACAACACCTCAAAGTCTAGACGGCGGTTAAAATCGTAAGTGCCTCCATGGGTTTCTTTCGGCAAAAGAGTTGCCCTGTCATTTTCGATTTTATTTTTAAAATACTCCGGTACCCGGGAATTGACAGGAATTGATCTTGTAGAGCTTGATACACACGAGCGACCGCCGGAAGGTGATCGTTCCATTTTTACGATGGCCCATGTTTCTAACACCAAGCCACAAATCTTCAAAGAGGATCATTGTAGGTTCCATTGCTCGCCGCGAACACCCATGAGGTCGCCATCGGAGGATGAGGAGGACCTCGAATTTGAGATCTGAGATTGGAGATTTGAGATTGGGGGGCACAGCAAATACCCGGTGAGGCGTCGGCGGGAGGCGGTGTCGTGGCGGCGCGGACAAGTGCGGCCTATATCGAACTCAATCCGGTGCGCGCCGGGATGGTGAAGGATCCGGCGGATTACCGCTGGAGCACCTACCCTCGCGGGTGAAATTTTTTGTGCACCGCCTTGAGACGTTCCCGATCCACATGGGTGTAAATCTGCGTGGTCGAGATATCCGCATGGCCTAACAGCTCTTGGATCACCCGCAAGTCCGCGCCACCTTCCAACAGATGAGTCGCAAACGAATGGCGCAGCAAATGCGGATAGATGTTTTGCTCGATGCCTGCCAGCGCGGCTCGCTCTTTAACGATCTGCCTCACCCGATCCGGTGACAAGGCCCCTCCCCTCACGCTCAGGAAGATATGGGAAGAAGTCTTTTTGGAAACCAAAGCGGGCCGCTCATTTTTAAGATAATCCTCAATCGCACCCAACGCCTTTTTGCCCACTCTGACGATCCGTGTTTTCCCACCCTTGCCGGTGATGCGGAGAAAGCGCTCGTCGAAGTCCATCATCTCCAAGCGCGCTTGGCATAACTCGGAAAGCCGCAAGCCTGACGAGTAAAACAACTCCAGAATTGCCAGATCCCGACGCCCGAGAAATTCCGCAGGATCTATCGAGTCCAACAATTCCGTGAGTTCCTTCGCATGCAAGGTTTCCGGCAGCGACTGATCCGGACGCGGTGCGAGGAGCGGTTCCGCAGGGTCCATCTCCAGTTTTCCCTTCATCACCAGCCAACGGAAAAACACCTTCAAATGCACGGTGGCGATCCGCAGCGAAGCCGCACTTAGACTCTCCGATTTACGCTGGCTCAAGAACGCCGCAAGTTCATCCGTGCCCAGGTCCCGCAACCCGCCCTTGCGGGATTCCATCCAGCCCGCCAACGCATCCAGTGTCTGACGAACGGATAGCTGATAGGCAGCGGACAGCCCTCGCTCAGTCGCGAGATAACGGATGAACGCTTCACTTTCCCTTTCAATCGGCACAGCCGAGCATGCGATTCTTTGGCCTGATGCGGCAATTTGAAAATTCAGCGAATCATCATCAAGACCTCTTCCCGGCTCATGCCGCTGGCTCGCAAGGCAGCGATCGCAAGCGCATCATCGCGTTTCGCAAGCCGTTTCCCCGCATCATCCGCCATCAGCCGGTGGTGTAGATAGATCGGCTCCGGCAGACCTAACAATTCCTGTAACAAGCGGTGCACATGGGTCGATTCCAAAAGATCCTCACCCCGGGTGATGTGGGAAATTTGTTGGAAAGCATCATCCACCACCACTGCGAGATGATAGGCCGGGCCGATGTCCTTGCGGGCAAGCACCACATCACCTAACAACTCCGGGTTCACCTCCACTTCGCCGTGGCGCAGATCGGTGAAGGTGAGCGGGCCGGTGAGTGCTGCCGCTCTCGCTGAATCCAGCCGCCATGCATGGGGATCTCCTGCGGCGAGCCTCGCCGTCAGTTGCGAGGATGTCAGATCACGGCAAGTCCCCGGATAAATCGGGCCGCCATCTCCTTGCGGTGCCGCACCCATGCGCGCCCATTCTTCCTGGATCTCACGGCGGGTGCAAAAACATGGATAGATCAAATGGCGGGATTTCAGATTTTCCAAAGCCTCGTTGTAAAACATCCCGCGTGAAATCTGCCGCAGTGGCTCACCCACCCAATGAAATCCCAACCATTCCAAATCCCGCTCGATGCCCTGATAGAACTCCTCGCGCACCCGGGGACCATCGATGTCTTCATGCCGCAGTAGAAACTCGCCTTCCCCGCCCGCAAGATCCCACGCCACCTTCGCCGCCAACGCATGCCCAAGATGCAGCCTGCCCGTGGGGCTGGGAGCGAAGCGGGTGCGGGTGGGGGTGGGCATGCTGGAGTTATACTAATGATTGATAGATGCTATGAAACTTGAAGAAATAAATGACCTGAATGACATTTTTGACCTTTTTGACCTGTTCATAAGTTACTTTTTAAAAACAAGATGCCCTTTTTCAAGATCGGCTTGGATGATATCTCCATCAATGTATTTCCCATCCAACACGTCCAGGCTGAGAGGATCCAGCAGATGCTGTTGGATCGCCCGCTTGAGGGGGCGGGCACCGTAAATGGGATCGTAACCTTGATTTCCGAGGTATTCCCTGGCCTCGGGTGTGAGAGCGAGGGCGAGGCCTTGCTTGGCAAGGCGCTTGCGGACGCGGTCCAACTGGAGATCGACAATGGTGGTGAGCTCCTCGCGCTGGAGGCGATCAAAGATGATGACTTCATCAATGCGGTTGAGGAACTCAGGCCGGAAATGGCCGCGGAGAGCCTCGGTGACTTTCGCTTCGCGTTGCTCGGCATTTTCCTCATGGAGGATGAATTGAGAGCCGATGTTGGAGGTCATGATGAGGACGGTGTTTTTGAAATCCACGGTGCGGCCCTGGCCATCGGTGATGCGACCGTCATCAAGGACTTGGAGGAGGACGTTGAAGACGTCCGGGTGGGCTTTCTCAATCTCATCGAAGAGGATGACGGAGTAAGGCTTGCGCCTGACTTGCTCGCTGAGTTGGCCGCCTTCGTCATAGCCGACGTAACCGGGAGGCGCGCCGATGAGGCGGGCGACGCTGTGTTTTTCCATGTATTCGGACATATCGATGCGGATCATGGCGGATTCATCATCGAAGAGAAACTCGGCAAGGGCTTTTGAAAGTTCTGTTTTACCGACACCGGTGGGGCCGAGGAAAATGAATGAGCCGATGGGGCGGTTCTCATCCTGCAAGCCGGCCCGGGCGCGGCGGACGGCGTTCGAAACCGCGCGGATGGCCTTTTTCTGGCCGACGACGCGGGCACCCAAGCGATTCTCCATATCGACGAGTTTTTGTTTTTCGCCTTCCTGCAGGCGATTGACGGGGATGCCCGTCCAGGCGGAGACGACGCGGGCGATGTCCTCTTCGGTGACTTCTTCCTTGAGGATCGCGCCTTGGGTTTGCAGGGCGGTGAGGGCGGCTTTGGAGGCTTCCAACTCGCGATTGGCCTCGGGTAGATCGCCATAGGTGATTTGTGAGGCGCGGGTGAGATCACCGATACGTTGGGCCCGCTCGATTTCGTTTTTGAGGTTTTCGATTTTTTCCTGGGCGGCGCGAACGTGATCGATGACGGCCTTCTCGTTGCGCCATCGGGCCATCAGGCCGGAGGATTTCTCGCGGAGGTTCGCCTGTTCTTCGATGACCTTGTCGAGGCGGGCGGCGGAGGCCTTGTCAGTCTCCTTTTCAAGGGCTTTACGCTCCATTTCGAGCTGGAGGATCTGCCTTTCCAACACATCGATCTCAGTGGGCATGGAATCGAGTTCGATCTTGAGGCGGGAAGCGGCTTCATCTATGAGATCGACGGCTTTATCCGGCAGGAATCGATCTGAAATGTAGCGGTCTGATAGGGTGGCGGCGGCGACGATGGCACCATCCTGAATGCGGACTCCATGGTGCACTTCATAACGCTCCTTGAGGCCCCGCAGGATGGCGATGGTGTCCTCGACGGAAGGCTCACCCACCTTCACAGGCTGGAAACGGCGCTCAAGCGCGGCATCCTTTTCAATGTATTTCCGGTATTCGTTAAGAGTGGTGGCACCGATGGCATGGAGTTCGCCACGGGCGAGCTGGGGCTTGAGGAGATTGGAGGCATCGACGGCACCCTCACTGGCCCCTGCGCCGACGATGGTGTGGAGTTCATCGATGAAGAGAATGATTTTCCCTTCGGAATCCGTCACTTCTTTGAGGAAGGCTTTGAGACGATCCTCGAATTCGCCGCGGTATTTGGCCCCGGCCAACATGCCGCCGAGGTCCATGGTGATGACGCGTTTGTCTTTCATGGAATCCGGGACATCACCGGAAACGATGCGGCGGGCAAGACCCTCGACGATGGCGGTCTTGCCGACGCCAGGCTCGCCAATGAGGACGGGGTTGTTCTTGGTGCGGCGGGAAAGGACTTGGAGAACGCGGCGGATTTCGTGATCGCGGCCAATGACCGGATCGATTTTCCCTTCACGGGCGCGGGCTGTGAGATCGGTGCCGTATTTTTCGAGGGTTTGGTATTTTCCCTCCGGTGAATCATCGGTGACTTTTTGTGAACCACGCACGCTGGTGATGGCTTCGCGGGCTTTTTTCGGATCGAGGCCGGCTTCCTTGAGGAGTTTCCCGGCGGGCGAATCCCCTTTCAAGGCACCGAGGAGGAAATGCTCGACGCTGAGGTAGTCATCGCCAAGGGACTCGCGGGCAGCATCCGCAGCATCCAGAGTGGAGCGGAGGCCGACGCTGATTTGCGGCTGGGTGGAGGCCCCTTGGACGCTCGGTTCGCGGGAAAGCGCGGCGGCGGTGGCGGCCTTGAGGCGCGGAACATCGACACCGGCCTTTTGCAGGATGGGCATGGCGATCCCGCCTTCCTGCTGGAGCAATGCAAGCAGGACGTGGCCGCTCTTCAGCTCGGAGTGCGCGGATTTTGAAGCGAGGCTCTGAGCTAATTGAAGGGCTTCCTGAAGTTTCTGTGTGATTTTTTCGAGTCCCATGGCGCGAGCATCATGCATCTCCGGGCAACTGTCAATTTTCCTTGTTAGGCATGGCTTGTGATTCATGCAGCATGATTTTCGGGAGTGGGATATCAGAGGTAGCGGGCCGGCCGACAGTTGCACGTTGGCTTCCTTCTGCAAAGGGACCAAGCCGATATGATGGAAGAGATGACTTCATTGACGCCGTTGACGCGCCGACCGACCCGGTCAATCCGGTCAATAAAGTCCCCACACCCGCCTACGCCATAAACGAAGCCGAAACCCACGCCGCCCCAACCTTACGCGCGGTGGGGTAACATTCCGTGCGATTGCCCGAAAGAAAAATGCCCAATCTGCGACAAGCAACCGTGCATCTACCAGAAAAAGAACAAGGCAATGCAGGCTGATGGAAAAGCCTCCACTGAGCCGCCAGATCAAGGGCCTGGAAGAGGACATGGAGACCCTTTTGTTAGAGCATGGTGCGCATTCTGCCAAGCTCACAACCGCCGGTGAGATTCTCATGGTGGAGGCCCGCAAGCTGGCGCGCTTCAGCAAGTGCTAGGAAGACACACCCCAAAATGGAATTCACTCCACCGGAGCTTCGTCGCCGTAGAAGCTTTTGATATAACCATATTCGACGAGCGTATCCTGCCAAGGGGCGACCACGTTGGGGTCTTGGAAAATACGGCCAGCGATGGCCAGCCACTCTTCCGCTTTGATCAGGTTGTTATCATCGTAAGCCAAGGCAGCCTTGGCGTAGTAGTAATAGGGTGAATCATCAAGGAAATCATACTTCTCTGCCAGCACGACGGCTTCGTCTTTCTTCCCGAGCTTCTTTTTGCAAAGCAGGATCTTGAACTCCACCAGGCGGCTCAGGGCGATGTTCGCCGGTGGGATGTCCTTGAGGATTTTTTCGAAGAGATCTACCGACTTTTGCCATTCCTTGGTGACGAAATAAACCTCGGCGATGTTGAAGCCGATGCTGGGATTGTCCTTGGAGAGTTCGCTGGCTTTTTTGAATTGATCGAGGGCTTTATCGAAGGCGCGCATCTCGACAAAACAACTGCCGCGAAGGTTCATGATCTCCGGGCTATCTGCGAAAATCTTTTCGGCCTTATCGAGTTCTTCCAAGGTTTCAAAAACCCGCTTTTGCTGGAAAAGGCGGGTGGCCTCGCTGATGTGTTTGATGAAGTCCTTGCGGTTTTCCTCGGGTAGATTAAGGAAGGCTTTTTGGTTTGGCAAAAGCTCCTGGGCAGCCTCTGCGGGCTTTTCAGCGTTTGCAGCTGCCTCATTCTGGGCATGCACAGAGGTGAGTGAAACGAAGAGCAGGAGCAGGATAGATGGTTTCATGAGGAGTTGTTTCACGAGAGCCTAGACAAGGATTTGAGAAACGGCAAGCGGTCGTTGTAGAGCTTTTTTGGATGGAAAATCGGAAGAATAATTGGAAATTCGGTTTTTCCTTTTGCCTGCGCCCAAGGCAGGTGTTTTCTGAAGCAGTTCATGAACATCGGAATCGCTCAAATCAATCCAGTCGTCGGGGATTTTCCCGGCAATGCGAAACGAATTCTAGCCGCCTACCGCGAGTGCCTGGAGGCGGGTGCCGAGCTGGTGGTCACCCCCGAGCTTTC
>JBBRIB010000144.1:0-7124 GCA_038221745.1 Verrucomicrobiales bacterium | reverse complement strand
CCCGGTGGCCTTGCCCATCAAGAGTCGTTTGACCCCAAACCTCTCGCTCCTGCCGAGTATCGCGGGCCGTTCGGGGCGCTTGATACAAAAATTCCCGGCATTCAATTCGGTGAGTTGATGAAGGAAACTTCGCAAATTGCGGATAAAATCACCGTGATCCGCTCCATGTCCCACGGCGAGGCCGCCCACGAGCGTGGCACTCATAACATGTTCACCGGCTATCGCCCCTCGCCAGCCCTCGAATACCCATCGATCGGCTCGGTGATCTCTCATGAGCTTGGCCCAAGGAATGATCTTCCTCCCTATGTTTGCGTGCCATCCGTGCCAAATGAATATGCAAATTCCGGCTACCTTTCTTCCGCCTTCGGCCCCTTCGCCTTGGGCGCGAACCCCGAAGACGGGAATTTTCAAGTCCGGGATCTCAATCTCCCCAAAGGCGTGGACGATGCGCGTTTCACGCGACGCAAATCATTGTTGGAAACTGTCGATCATCATTTCCGCACGCTTGAGGAATCCGATTCATTGGATGCCATGGATGCGTTCTATCAGCACGCTTATAAAATCATCTCATCGCAAAAAGCCAGAGAAGCCTTCGATCTCAAATCCGAGCCGGATGCCATCAAGGACGAATACGGGCGCACCGCCGCCGGCCAGCGCATGCTGCTCGCCCGCAGGCTCATCGAGGGTGGAGTGCGCTATGTTTCCCTCACCGCTGGCGGCTGGGATCACCACGATGGTCTCAAAGCCGGAATCCAAAAAGAACTACCGCCCACGGATAAAGCCATCGCCACGCTCATTCGGGATCTGGACCGGCGTGGGATGTTGGATAGCACCCTCGTCATGGTCACCAGCGAATTTGGCCGCACTCCCAAAATCAACGCTACCGGTGGCCGCGATCACTGGCCACGGGTTTTCTCCAGCATGCTGGCCGGCGGCGGAGTGAAACAAGGCCATGTCCACGGCGCCTCGGACAGCCTCGGTGGAGATGTGGAATCGGATGGGGTGAGCGTCGCGGATTTCGCCACCACGCTCTATCATCAGATCGGCATCAATGCGGATAAGAAACTCATGTCCCCCGGGAACCGGCCCATCAATATCTGCGATGGTGGCACGGTCCTTGATGCCATCCTCGCGAAAAAAGCATGAAGCGCTCCGCCATCCTCTTTCTGCTGCTCATTTCTCCGCTCTCCGCATTCACTCCGAAACTCAATCTGATCGAACCTCGCGGCGGCCAGCGCGGCACGGAATTGGAAGTGCGTTTCCATGGCGAAAGGCTCACGGAAATTTCAGGGGCGTTGTTCTATCAAGCCGGTCTCTGCCTCTCGGATTTTGCGATCAAAAATGACAAACACCTCGTCGCCAAGCTCTCCATCCTGCCGGATGCCCCGCTTGGCGAGCACTCCATTCGCTTGCACGGGCCGGGCGGCATCTCCGAGTTACGCAGCTTCTGGGTCGGCCAGTTTCCAAGCATCACTGAAATCGAGCCCAACGCCACCTTCGATCAGGCCCAAAGGGTGGAACTCAATCAAACCATCCACGGCACCGCAGAAAACGAAGATGATGATTACTACGTCTGCACCCTGAAAAAGGGCCAACGCCTTTCCGTGGAAATCGAAGCGATGCGATTGGGACGCGTATTGTTTGATTCCTACATCGCCATTCTTGATCCCAAACGTTTCGAACTCGCCGCCTGCGATGATAGCCCGCTGCTTCGCACCGATTCCTTCGTCTCCATCATCGCCCCGGAAGATGGCGACTACCGCATCCTGGTCCATGAAGCGTCCTACCAAGGGAACCCGGAGTGCCAATACCGCCTCCACATTGGCACCTTCCCGCGTCCTAAAGCCGTTTTCCCGATCGGTGCCAAACCCGGTGAAACCCGCGAATTCACATTTCTCGGCGATCCCTCCGGCCCCATCCGCCAAACCCTGACAATCCCTAACGAAACAAGCTCAAGCTACCCGATTTTCCCGACTCATGACGGACTCTCCGCTCCCTCTCCGCATTGGATCACAGTCTCCCCATTAAACTATGTCGATAAAAGCGGCGAGCATTCCTCTGTGGAATCCGCACTCGCCATGCCGCCACTGCCGAGTGCCGCGCATGGCATCCTTGAAGGAAAACAGCCGTCTGATTGGTATCGCTTCCAAGCCAAAAAGGGCCAGAACCTCGTCCTCGTCGTCCACGCCCGCAGGCTGCGCTCGCCGCTGGATTCCGTCCTCTCCGTCCATGACTCCAAGGGTAAACAACTCGCATTGAACGACGATCAAGGCAGCCCGGACAGTATCATCACCTGGGCCTGTCCCGCAGATGGAGACTACGCGCTCCAGATTCGCGATCAACTCGGGCGGAGCGGGCCGGATTTCACCTACCGGATTGAAATCACCGAGAAATCGCCATCGCTTGCAGCCAGCTTACCCGTCGTCGAGCGCACGATGAGCCAGAAGTGGAAAACCTTTCCCATCCCGCGTGGCAATCGTTACGCCGCAGTCGTGAATGTAACCCGCGAAAACATTGCTTGTGATGCGACCTTCGAAGCCGCCTCCTTGCCACCCGGTGTCACCATGCACAGCCCGGCGGTCGCACGCTCGATCCAAAATTTCCCCATCGTCTTCGAGGCCGCACCAGACGCACCGCTGAGTGCGGGCTTGCATGGATTCTCTATCAGATCCACCGGCGACGCATCCGATCTAAAAGGAAAGCTGATTGATACCATTCATCATGTCGAGGTGAACAACGAGGGCACCTATCATTCTGTCAGGCTCGATCAAATCGCTACCGCAGTGACCCATGAAGCCCCCTTCAGGATTGACCTGGAAACCCCGATCGTGCCGCTGGTTCAAAACGGCACGCTCCCCCTCAGGATTCGCGTCACCCGCGCCGCTGGATACGCGGAGAAAATCAGCGTGCGCTTTCTTTGGAGTCCGCCCGGCGTCTCGGGGCCGGTGACGATTGATGTGCCGGGCGATCGGAGCGAAGCCACCTATGAACTCAATGCCAACGCCGAAGCCTCTGCTGCGGAGTGGCAAATTTGCGTGCTCGCCGAGGCAGATACCCCCCAAGGTCCGGTGCTGGTTTCCTCCGCCCTCACACCGCTCAAAGTGATGGAGCCCTTCATTCAAATCACTCTGGATCTCGCTGCCACCGAGCAAGGTAAAGCAACGGCTCTGTTGGGAAAAATCGAACACCGCCAAGCCTTCGAGGGCAGCGCCACCATCGAACTCGCAGGACTGCCGCACGGTGCGGCCAGCCCGCCAGTCACCTTCACCAAAGATCAAACTGAGATCCAATTCCCAATCATGATCGCAGCGGATGCAAAAGTGGGCAAACACACCGCAATTTTCTGCCGCGTTTCCGTGCCTCTCAATGGCGGCACCGTGCTTCATCAAACCGCGATGAACAGCACCCTGAGAATCGATTCCCCACCCCCTGCGACCGCACAGAATCCCACCAAAACCGAAGCCCCCCCCAAAACCGATCCATCTGCAAAACCCCTGTCCCGTTTGGAACAACTCCGGCAACGCGGCAAGTGATCACTCCCCAAAGGTCACCGCCTTGATGATCCTTGCCCTCGCTGGCTATGACACTACCGCGGCATTTGCCGGACGGGCATTGGCATGGCCCTACTGGATGAAGGAGCTTGCAAACGAAAACCGGAGGACGGTCAGCCGCACCAGCATCTAGTTCGACGCGTTGAACATCGCACCCAAGGTCCTATGTCCAGCGCTTGTCGGTTGAGGGCTTCGCTTCCTTGTTAGAAAATAACGCATGCTTTCGCTGATCACTTCGGCTTCCATGCTTTTCCGAACAGAATCTGCCCCATGAGCGGATTATGAGTGAGGATCCTTCCAACCACCCAACAACCTACCGCAACCAGGATTCCGAGAAGGATACCAAGACATGACCGAAGGACACCCTCACCGATGGGGGGCATCCACTTTGCGGCAAGGCGCTCCACCACAATATAAGCATAGCCTTGGAGGATGTAGATATAGATCGAATCCCGGCCCAATACTTCAATTCCTCTCTCGATCCTGCGGCTTGCTCTGCCATAGAGAAATTGAAGCACCTCAATGGCGACGATGGAACCTGCGAAACCTCCCAGGTAGCGAATCCCGATATTCCAAAAATTCTCAGGCACCAGGTTCATTCCCGAGAAGTAGATATAAGAACTCCGGTTCCAAAACAGATAACACAGCACGGTTACCGCAAGCGCTCCACCTGAGAGACAAAGCCTGGACGCCTTGCTCCAATTCAAAGGCCGGCGGGAAGCGAGCAGGTAGCCCACCTGAAAGAAGGGATACATGAACTTGAACATCACGACATTTCCCACCTCCGGCAGCAGCAGCACAAGGAAGAACGAGATGGCATAGAGTGGCGGGAAAGCCCGCCCGATGGAGCGGATCGCAACTGTCAAAAGCAAGCTGCCCAGCAAGGCCCAGATGAACCAAAGGCTTGAGAAGATCTCGAGGAAAACCACGCCGGGAAGTTCAATGGGCTTGAAATCAGCCTCCATCAGGAAATCGGCGACCCGGTAAAGGATGGCCCAGGCGATGATTGGAATCACATAGGCTTTGATCTTACCAAGTGAGAAGCTTCCGAACCGCGCCCTCATGATTCCCGAGCAGCTCAGATAGCCGCTGATGCCCATGAAAAGCGGCATGTGAAACATGTAGATCGCTTTGAACAGGTAATGATCCCAGACCCCGTCATCCCGATAGAGCACGAACTGATAGGCATGCCCGATGGTCACCAGGACGATCAGTATCCCTTTCAGGTAATCGATGAATTGGTTCCTCTCCATTCCCATAACCCAAGGGTGGCCGATGATTGTCAGGCTCAAACGCCGGCGACCGTCGCATCGTGAATCTCACCGAGCGTGGTCGGTAGATCATAGCGGTATTTCCAGTCTGGATAGTGCGCCTGAAAACGGGCCACATCGCTGATCCACCAGATATGATCACCGATGCGGTTATCTTCCTTATAGCTCCATTCGAGTTTCTTGCCGCTGATCTGTTCACAGAGGCCGATGGCTTCGATCATCGAGCAGTTTGAATGACGGGAACCACCGATGTTGTAAACTTCTCCCACTCGCGGATTCTGAATGAATTGCCAGAAAGCTTCGACGAGATCGTGGCTGTGGATGTTATCACGCACTTGTTTACCCTTGTAACCGAAGACGGTGTAGGGCTTGCCGATCACGGTGCATTTCATGAGATAGGCCAGGAAACCATGGAGCTCAGCCCCGGCGTGGGCAGGCCCTGTGAGGCAACCGCCGCGGAAGACACCGGTCTTCATGCCGAAGTAGCGTCCGTATTCCTGCACCATGATATCCGCCGCCACCTTGCTGGCCCCGAAGATGGAGTGTTTGCAGGAATCGATGCTCATGCTTTCATCAATGCCGCGGGCGAAATAAGGATGGGATTGATCAATTTCCCAACGGGTTTCCGTCTCGATAAGAGGCAGGGCGTTGGGCGTATCTCCATAAACTTTATTGGTGCTGGTGAAGATGAACACAGCAGCAGGAGCGTGAAGGCGGGTGGCCTCCAGCAGGTGCATCGTGCCAAGGGCATTCACGCCAAAGTCGGTGAGCGGTTCGCGCGCGGCCCAATCATGCGAGGGCTGGGCTGCGGTGTGGACCACCACTTGGATATCGCTGCCGTATTGCTTGAAAACATTCATGACTCCATCCACATCGCGGATGTCCACCGCGTGATGATGATATTGTGTGAGCTGATCCTCCAACTGATGGCGGGTCTTGCTGGTGGAGGCTTCCTGACCGAAGAAGTAGCTCCGCATGTCATTGTCCACGCCGATGATCCCATAGCCTTCGCTTGAGAGTCGTTTACAGGTTTCAGAGCCGATCAATCCGGCTGAACCGGTTACGAGTGCGAGTTTCATGAATGTTAAATAAGATCAATCAGGGATTTCATGCAACGGTCAAGCGCATCCCGGGAATGGCGCGAATGATATTCCGCATGTTGTGGCTCAAGGAGTCGGTCATTCCAATCGACACCTTGGAGAAGTTTCTCAATCGCACCCACACAAGCCTGCGCATCCCCCTGAGGAATGGTGAGGCCAAGCTGATGGACCTTGGTCCGGTGCCCGATGCAACCGGGATCGGTGCTTACCACCGGCTTCTTCAGAATTGAAGACTTGGTGAGCACATTGCTGCTGCCCAGGAAATCGTGATAAGCAATGAAGAGCACGTCAAAAGTGTCCAACACCCCGTTGTAAGCGGGGCCATCCGCGATGGGCTTGAATTCATCAGGGAAAAGAAGATTGCCGCCTGAAGAGACTTCGCGTGAGTTTTTGATGCACTCATCAATGTAGCGTTGTTCACCGGGCGGGTATTGGGACCAGCAGGCGGCCCCGGCGAGAACGAAGAGCCAGGGCAGGCTCTTTTCTGCTGCGATCTCAGCCGCCTTGAGCATCGTGATCACCCCCTTGCGCGGCTCCATGCCGATGAGGCCGATGATCCTGCGTCCATTCGCCCGCTCCAGGATTTGCTTTGCAAAAGGAGTCTCTGGATCGGGCGCGGATTCGTCCGTGATATCGGGAAAAAGGATCACCGGCTTGCGTGTCGTCGCCTCCAGAGCAGGTCGCATGGTCTCATCAAGCACGGCCACGGCTCGGCAATTTCGGGAACGCAGCAGCGCATCGCCTTTGGCTGTGGATTGGAGCAAGCTTGAGGAACGGAGTTTTTGATGTTCATCCACCAAATGGTTGGGGCGAAAATACAAACCGGCCCATGGGGTCTTCACTTGCCCGGACGCGATTTTTTCCGAGAGGGAAACCCGCAAGTAGCTATCGAGCCACGGGAAAAACAAAAAGTCCGCAGGCCGGCCAGCCTTGATCTCCGCCTTATGGAGCGCCCGCTTGAGGAAGCGCCAGCGAAGGTGAGTATTGACCGGATCTTGAAAAAGACGCTTTAAAAGTGGCAGGCGCTGAGGCTCGATCAGTGTCTCGCAATGGAGGCTGGATGCACCCAGGCCAAGGTGGGCAAGCTTCGAAGGGTCTGGACAAAGGGCGATGACATCCGCTCCCACGCGGTTGAGTGAAAGCACGAATTCACGAAAATAGGTTTCCCGATGCCCGATCCATTCAGGATCAGCAAGAGCAAT
>JBBRIB010000143.1:0-7137 GCA_038221745.1 Verrucomicrobiales bacterium | reverse complement strand
CTGGGGAATTCCATGGGCCAAAACCCAGACCGAGGAATTCCGGACATCCATCCAACAACCGGTCATCCCCTACAGCATCCAACTCCCAACACAATGAGCTTTCTAATCAACCATCCCATTACCGAAGCCACGGCGATGTTTCGCGGAGAACGCCTCTCTCACATTTGGCAGGATGCGTTTCCTCTGGACGGTTTGGAGACCTGGCGTCTCAAGGGGGTTGTTGCCGCCCCCGGTCATGCGGAACTGGACTCCGACATGGCATGGGAATCCGTCGTCCGCTCATGGTGGGGGCTTGGAATCACGTGGGGACTTGGTGTTGTTGGAAACGCCAACGGAATTTCATGGAATCTGATTCTGCCGGATCAGGGGCTTGGTGCACAGCAAGCAGCAGCTATTCACCTCACGGGAGCAAGGCTTGAGCGAGACGCCGATTTCAAATCGTTTAGTCAGAGGATTCAATCGCATCCTTTCCGTGCCTCCATGGCCGGACATTCCGGAGTGGGTCCTGTTGCAAGACTTGAACCAGCAATCCGGGCCTTGCTTGGCCATGACTTCATGATCCTTGTGCTGGCCAAGGCTCTGCCACGCACCACGATTGAGTCAGAATTGCTTCGCTTGTCTGGTGAGGAGCAGTTTGTCAGGGACGAACACCTTTCCCGGGTTGGATTGGAAAGGGACAGCCATTCGAGTGCCACTCGTTATCTGGGTATGGTCAAGGCCGCTCAAGAGCGCACCTCGGTAGCGGCTCAGGAGGGAGGATGGCTTGGAAGAACCATCGTTGCTTCGTCCAACCAGCAGGTTTTCAATCAAGCGTGTTCTCTCATTCACGGGAGCTACAGCGCGGATGGCGGACAACCGGAGCCGCTCAGGTGGCAACCCACCGCCGATCCCCGCACGCTGACCTTCCTGCGCTCCACGGAAGTCGCTGCCCTTACCAGACCACCACGCCGGGAAATGCCGGGGTTCATCGTGGAAACGAGTATCCGGGAAAACCAAGGTTCCGGCGCGACTTCTTCCTCCGCCATCTTTTCGACTGCCCCGTCATCCGGAATCGCAGGGGGAACCATTGCATTTGGTCGAATTATTGACGATCAAGGAAACCCGGGAGCGTGGCTGGAAATTGCTATCAATGAAATCTGCCGCCACCTGCTGGTGGCTGGAATGACTGGATCCGGCAAGAGCATCACCTGCGAGCACTTCTTGCTTGAGCTCTGGCGAGAACACCGCATCCCATGGCTGGTCATCGAACCGGGACTGAAGAGCGGCTACCGCCACATGAAAAACAGCGAGATCGGAACCGACCTCGACGTCTGGGCCATTGGTGATCCGAAGTCTCGGCGACTTTCCCTCAATCCGATGGCCGTGCCTCCAGGATTGGGTCTTGCGGAGCATACCAGCGCACTCTTCACCGTGATTTCCTCAGCATTCGAGTTGGTCGCCCCAATGCCAGAAGTTCTCGCCACAGCGATCGAAGAAACCTACCGCAACCATGGCTGGGATCTCGCGGGTCTGGTTCCTGTCGGACCACCGCCCACCTTGGAAGATTTGGTCAACGAAATCGACCGCAGTGCATCCCGCCTTGGTTACGGCTCCGAAATCACCGGAAACATTCGTGCTGGCCTGCTACTCCGGATGCGGCGTTTGCTGGAGGGACCTCTCGCACCGGAACTCTCTTCGCCTTGCGGCCTTGATGTCCCAAACCTGGTTCGGCGTCCTGTGGTCATCGAGTTGTCTGCGCTCTCGGATGGCCCATCTCAAGCGCTGGTCATGGGGCTCATCGCTTTGCAACTGCGGCATCATTGGAGACTTGCCGGGCCAAGCTCCTCTCTCCGTCACGTGTTCTTGATCGAAGAAGCGCATCGCCTCTTGAAAGCCGTGCCCGAGACATCAGCCAACGCCTCCCGGACGCAGGCTGTTGAGAGCCTTGCCAACATGCTTGCGGAAATGCGCGGTCTGGGTGTTGGCATGGTGGTCGTCGATCAATCTCCCTCGTCACTTGTCCCGTCAGTGATCGCCAATACCGGCACCAAAATCCTTCATCGTCTCGATCATTCGGCGGATCGCGAACTAGCCGGCCGAGCTGCGGGCCTCCCCATAGGCCAAGTTGATCTGCTAGGAACACTCCCGGTCGGGAATGCGGTTCTCCGCTCGGATCGCCGGGCGAGGCCATTCAGATTGCGGATGCCGAATCCGGCGATCACCTACGGAAACATGCCTCTGCCGTCGCTCCCGGAAGGCCGGACGTCACCGCCGAGGGTATGTTGTTTGATATGTGGAGAATTCGAGTGCAAGGCCCTAAAACAGGGGGTGCAACGCTACAAAATCGGACCTCGTCTAGCGACGTTTTTGAGAATTATGGAATCATCCTGCTGTAATAATTTGGAAGAAGCCTGGCTGTGGGCTGAAAGTTAATTGAAAACAGCGGTAGTCGAACCAGCACCGCACCCCACGCGACTCTGTTTCCTCATCGCCCTCGCGCAGGCGGCCCAGCTTTCCCCCGAGACGATCCGCCGAATTCGAGCGGCATATCAGTCGCATTTGGACTGATTCCCATACTGCCCGCCTAAAATTTAATGGATCCTCAATACCCAAAAACGGAGGCGAAACAAAAAATCCATGTGAGCTGCATATCTATTTGATGAGAAAACAAACCAACCGACAAACCACCATGAAAACCAAAACAAAAACACCGATGAACACCAACCAGCACAACCACAAGGACGAGCTCCCATCAGGAACCTTCCACGGCGAGGATAACATCCCACCCGGAACCTTCCACGGAGAGGACAACATCCCACCCGGAACCTTCCATGGCGAGAACAACATCCCGCCGGGGACCTTTCATGGTGAGGACAATATCCCTCCGGGAACTTTCCACGGTGAGGACAACATCCCGCCCGGAACTTTCCACGGTGAGGACAACATCCCGCCCGGAACCTTCCACGGTGAGGACAACATCCCGCCGGGGACCTTCCACGGTGGGGCTAACGGCTCACCGTGAGCGGGCAACCGCGATGCAAACAAAGCCCCTTCGGGGGCCCATCTGTTTTGAAAGTCTTTCCCCACAAGTCACAATCCGAACCTTCAATACCCCTATGGAGAACACCATAATCATGGTCCTGATCTTGGCAGGAATTATCGCTTTCTCGTTCTTTATGGCGGGAAGAAACAGCGCGGAATCACGGGCCAGGAGAACACATCTCTCAAATTCGCGATCAACTGAAGCAAGGCAGGAATCGAGAACCATGACGACATTTTATCGCACCAAAGACGGACAGGCCGATTACTCGTTCTCTTTAGAGCGACAGTCCGGTGGAACCTGGCGTGTCTATATTGAAACCCAGCCCGATTACAAGGGACGGGAAAGCGATGCTCACACAACCCATCGTCTCTCCGATGGAGGAAGAAAATATATTTGCTGGACCGCCCCCCTTCAGTCCCTCGATCAGGCCAAGCAGGTCGCTGCGGCGTGGGCCGATGCGACACAGAAATACATCCGCTCGGGATCCCGGTTTTGAAACTCTTCAATCAACATCAACACATATTCCAATGATCATCCAAATGCTCCAATCCAAGTTCGCCCAATCCATGAAAATCAACCGCATCCGCAAGCAACCGGAAACACGTCCTGTCCTTTCCATCAATTGGGAAGTCCTCTCGCAAATCGCGGAAACCGTTGGGCGATTTCCGGCTGAAACCGGCGGCGCATTCGGTGGAGCCGAGAGTGATGGCATCACGTCCTCCTTCCATTTCGATAAGTCCAGCCAGACTTCGGCCGTCACTTACACACCGGACCATCAACACTTGAACCATATCTTTAAAACCGAATGGAATCCTAACGGGATCCGCCTGATGGGATTTGTTCACAGCCATCCTGGCCGCATGTCCCAACCTTCGCGAGGTGACGAAGTCTATGCCGAACGGATTCTCTCCGCGATCACAGACATGAAGATACTCTGGCTTCCCATCGTGAACACTGTTGCGGACACCGGAGATTTTGTGATGACACCTTGGGCCGCTACTCTTGATCAAGGTCGATTGAGAATCGTGCGCGGCGCTGTAAAAATCCTCGACGCACCGAAACACGCGAAGCTCGAACTTGCGGGTCTTGCTGTCACGCGATCTCTTTCGAAATCAAAAATCCTTAATGAGATTCGGATCATGGGGCCCTCGCGACAATTGCCGAAGTCTGCACCAGTGCCTGTGATGCAGCATCATCAATGCGCCGATCATGCTTGCCCGGCCGATACGACGGAGGACATCCGCGCCCGCACCTTTGATCGGGTTCAGGCGGCTTACGACCTACCGCTGATGGCGAGCAGTCGTATCATCGCAGTCGGTGCCGGAGGTGCCGCGGAGTGGCTCGAACAGCTTGCCCGTGCTGGCGTCGGCCAGTTCGTATTGATCGATCCGGATACGGTTTCGGAGGCCAATCTCGCCACCCAGCAGGTTTACCGCCGGGACATCGGCCGGCCGAAGGTGGATTGCATCGCGGAACGTATCCGGGACATCAATCCGACGGCAAAAACCATCGCCCTTCAGAAGTCGCTCGACGATCTGGACGACCAGGAAATGGCGCGATTGGCGAAGGACCCGATTGACGGGTTGCCTGTCACACGGACTCTGCTCTGCGGGCTTACCGACAGCTTCTTCGCCCAAGCACGCATCAACCGCTTGTCCCTTCAGATCGGGATTCCAAGTCTCTGCGGGCAGGTTTACCGGGAAGGAAGGGGCTGCGAAATCACCTTCACCTATCCAGGTGTCACACCAGCCTGCAACCGCTGCATACTAAGTTCACGATACCGTTACTACCTCGAACAACGTCAGGAAAACCCGGTAACCTCACATGGCACACCGATTTTCGCCACGGCAAGGTTGAACGCCACCAAGGGATTTATCGCCCTCGCCCTTTTTCATCACGGTTCCGATCATGCACGCTGGGGAGGCATGCTGGAGCGGATCGGAAAACGTAACCTCGTGGTAGTAAGGATGGACCCTGACTTTGGCGCAACCATCGGCATGCCGACTTTCGACAAGGTTTTTGCTAACGCAGATGGGGAGCGACTCTTTTTTGACGAGACCATTTGGCTACCCCAGGATGCCGAATCTCCCGCCACCGGCCACGCACCGTGCCCGGATTGTGGCGGCACCGGCGACCTGAGGGATTCCATCGGTAAGGTGGAATGTTCCAAGTTGGCCGCATCTTGATTCTAGAAAAGCCCACGAAATCACCGTGGCATCACGCGATCATTGTCATGTGCATTTTTGAAAGCTCTTCCTCTCCCATTCAGCCATTCAACCACCCAATATGAACCAATTCATTTCCGCCACTGATCGAGCGTTGACCTCACTCCAAATCAAGGCTCTGCATGCCTGCGTTCGTTTTCGCGATCAGGAAATGCCGCAAGGATGTTCTCCTGCCCGCGCTGATGTGGGCTTTGAGATCAACCCCAATACTGGAATTGCTTCGCTTCACGTTCAAAAGGGCGTTCAATACTCCGGGACTGCCACTGAAATCGGCGAATGGATAAACACGGGTACTCGCTCGTTCGTGAACTTTGATGACCTTATCACCTGGGTTCGCGGGCCGCTCCGGAGGGCATTCCTGCCAACACAGCAATCATTCCCCAGCACCACATCGCCTTCGGCAGACCAACTCACCGACCTTCCGGAGGTCATGCAGGGACTGCGAGAGGCTCAGACTGCGGTCGTCATCGACGAAAGAAGACTTCGGGAACGGATTCTGGCAGGTGTCCGCGGGCAGGATCATGCGATCCATTCGCTTGCCTCCGTCGTTGCGCGGCACATTGCACGCACCCAACCGAAGCGCCCCGCCGTGCTTTTCTCTGTCGGACCGTCAGGTGTCGGCAAAACCCGCAGCGCGGAAATACTGGCCGAGGCTCTCTCCGCTCTGCACCCGGGCTCCGACGATCACCGCTTTCTCCGCCTCGACATGTCGGAATATCAGGAAGCGCATCGCGTAAGCCAGTTGATCGGATCTCCACAAGGCTACCTTGGGCACGGCGAGGGAAGCCAACTGCTCGACACCCTGAGCGCCAACCCGAAGTGCATCGTCCTCTTCGACGAGATCGAAAAGGCACACCCGGCGATCTTGAAAGTGCTGATGAACGCCATGGATGCGGGGCGTCTCTCCAGTGCATCAAAAACGTCTGGTGGCCATCAAGTCGATTGCCGCCACTCAATTTTCCTCTTCACCAGCAACCTCGACGCGAAAGGCATTCTGAACGAACTCGAATCCCGCAAGGGCTTTGGAAACAAGCCAGTAGAGGACGATGTATGCCGCCGGAGAATGCAGTCGGCCGGAATCCCTCCGGAAATTGTCGGCCGGATCGGACGTTTTCTTGTCTTCCGCCCGCTCGACACCCGAACCCGTGCCGAGATCATGGCCGGCACTATTGCTGAGGTCGCCACGGAATACGGAATCCAGGTCAACTTCGTCGAACCTGGGGTCGTCTTGGAACTCATGAAATCCTGCAAATCCGACGGACTGGGGATGAGGCCCGGCCAATTTCTGATCGATGAAGCTCTCGGGGAAGCGTTCATCCAGGCCGCCCGCTCAGGAACCAAGATTGTCCGCGTCATGGGCCCTCCCTTCCGCTGCATCCCCGACGGTGATTCCAATCCTGTCTTCCCTGCAGCCCATCGCCCGAACCAAAACCCTCGCACCCCTCCCCACAATGAAAGACCATCGCTCAACTGAAATCGGCAACGAGGTCGGCGAATCCATACTCCCATCGCGCCACCTCGAAACTCTCGACGACATTCCGAGGGAAATCGCGGAAAAGCGGATTCTTTCCGAGTTCCCGGAATCCGTGTCAGCAGAAAAACTTTCGACACTTCGGGAGATTCCGGACGTTTTTGAAAAACCCCAAGAATTCGCAAAATCCGCCAAAGAAGTCGGACTCTACGAGACCGAAGGGGTGTTGGGTTATTCCACCAAGCTCGAAGAGCCCGCCCACATTCTCAAGGGCGGCGATCTCGGCAAGGAAATCGCCACTCTGATTCACGAGGATCTGCACCGCATGACGCACCCGGAAACCCTCCATGAAATGCGGGCAAGTCAAGGCCACCGCGATCTTTACGAAGGAGCGACTGAGTATTTCACGGAAAAAGCAG
>JBBRIB010000142.1:0-7254 GCA_038221745.1 Verrucomicrobiales bacterium | reverse complement strand
GGAAATGCGGAAATGGCGTGTGCGGAAAAAAACCCGTCAAAATGGGCCGACGAATTCCATTTAGGGAACTTTTGTTAGAAGTGGGGCAACTCTCTTTAAAACAACGCACGTCTTCACCCAAAGCGGTGGTGCTCACCGCAGTCCAAAGTTCAGGCATGCTGCCTGAACGAGTTTACGGATACAGCATCCTTTTTTCTTATGGCAGTCTCCATGGACCCCGGTATTTTTCATACTCGGCTTTGGGCAGGAGGACAAAGACGGGCCTGAGAGTAGGATCGATTTTTGAAATGAGCCATTTGAGTTTGGCCTCGTCCATGGTGGTGCAGCCGGCGGTGGGTTTGCTGCCGCCGCCGCGCCAGATGTGGAAGAAGATGGAAGAGCCCGCGCCGGGGATGATTTTCGGAGCGGCGTTGTGGGCGATGAAGAGTTTGAGGGAATGGACGGGGTCCGTTTGCTTCATCTGTTGTTTTTTTTCCCATGGCGTAGCGGGATCATGATCGAGAATGACGTTTTTATTATAGCTCGGCGAGCTGGGATCCTCCACCCAGAGATCGCGCGAGGTGACCTGGCGATAGGGGAGCTTGGGGTGTTTCTTGATCGAGCTGGCGTAGCCCCAGGCGCCGCCTAGATCGAAGACTCCGGCGGGTGAGCGCATGTCGCCCTCCTTTTTGGTGGAAATGCCAGCGGGTAGGGGATGCAGACCGAGGCCCCAAACCAAGCCGTTTTTTCCCAAGCGGCCCTGCCACGGAGGGGCAAGGGCGGCCCACTTTCCTGATTTTTTCTCAAAGAGAGTGAGTGTGACGTTCGATGAGTTCCACCCATCCGCCACGCCGAGCAAACATTGGTTGGAGTTTGCCGGAAGCTGGAAAGCAGAGAGGGGCAGAGCGCTGAAGAGAGCGATGAAAAGGAATTTAAAAGGAGAGATCATCTGGGGAACGTTGTGGGAAGGCTCTTTGTTTTGGTGAGTTCATGCAAACTCTGAGATTGAAAATTGGAAAACAAGCATCTCAAAACTACCATCGATAAGATGTGGTCGTGATTAGGGTAAGGTGTTTTCAGGGTGATTTAGCGGTTCCATTTCAAAATTTTCTGCAGTCTCCGCGCGGCGACCAAACTTTGATGCGGCCGCATCAAAGTTTGGTGAGAGGTAATGAGTGGGAAAGGGTCCGCTTTGGAATCCGGATTCATATTGGGAATGGGCATTCAGTTCGTTGGGTGGAATAAAGTGGGGAAGTTCAGAATTTTTGGTATTTGCTCAAGGTGGCGCGGACATCGCCGATGAAGACGGCGGCGCGGAACTCAACGGGAATGCGGTCTGCATCGTTGCTGAGCCAGAGGGTGGCGTCTTTTTTGAGCTTTTTGTAGGCCTTCAGCTCTAGAGTATTGGATTTTATTTTCTGCATGCCCAGGTTCAAACGGATGGCATCACGGCCGTTGTGGGTCTCGTGGGAGATGACTGTGATGCGGAGAAGCATGGGAGACTTGAACGGACAGACGACCAGGGTAACTTTGTCGCCCACGGCGAGCGTCTGGCTGCGGACGTGGAGCATGGCGGAAAATATATCGAAGACCGGGGTGAATTTGAAGATTTCGTCGGTCTGTGAGGATTTGCCAGTGGCGGTGAGTTTGGAGGTTTCCTGAGTTTCCACCCGGTCTGGCCAGAAGCGGACGATGGTGGTGATGGATTCTTTTTTGTCCTTTTCAGTGGCATGGAAGTAACGGGGCTTGAAGGTTTTGGGATCCAGCTCAGACCAGTAATCACTTTGATAAGGAAAGAGTGCGGCTGCGGTTCCGAGGCTACTTGCACTGGAGCGGACGATGAAATCATGGGTTTTTTTCGCATCCTTCGGGGCAAACTCCATTTTCAGGGTGCCAGAGTTAATCAGACCCTTCCAACTGACCTTGAAGTCGAGAAAACACGATGTGATGCCCGGATGCGGGCCGAGGGCGGATGAGGTGAGTTCACTCTTCCATGCGGGTTGGGCGTGGAGGGAGGTGATTGTTAGAAGCCATCCGAAAGTGATGAGAGGCCAAAGCATGTCAGCTCAGACCGCAGGGATTGGGGGATTATTCATCAGATGTCGGCAGGACGGGTTCGGCACGGGGTGGCAATACACCCGGGCCATCATCAAAGCCGGAGTCTTGGAAGCTGGTGTCCTGGCGCAACTCCGAGGTGGGCAGGGGGCGGAAGGATTCCGAATGGGTGTCCACGCGGAACTCAAGTTTCATGAGATCGCGATTGGTTTCCGCCATTTGATCGACGATGTTGAGGTTGTCATTGCGGAGTGTTTTGACCTCCTTGAGCAGAGCTTCGAAAAACTCTTTTTGCTGGGCGGGAACCTCGGCAGACGGGCGGGTGGTGGCTTTGTTCTCTGCAAGGGGAGGAAGGGAAGATGGCGCGGCGGGCTGCGAGGGCTGCACTACCGGCGTGAACGGGGCGGAGAGCGGGATGAGAGGGATGTTGGCGTTGATTGCAGTGGCGAATTCACGAATTGAATACCAATGGCTGACACCAGCTGTGCACATCGCGACCAAGGCGACACTGCAGAGCATGGGGATGGATGAATATTTCATTTTTTCGGTGGTGTGGCTGGGCGGTTCACCGGGGGCTCGAGTTCAGTTTTGGGAAGGGAGATGAGAAGTTGTTGGAGGCCCTCGATGGCGTTGCCGAGTTGGATGGTCTCTTTTTCCAATTGATTGAGGGAGTTTGCGAGGAGGGCACCCACGGTTTCAGTTTGCTGGTAGCCGAGGGAGCTTTGATAGCCCGGCTCGGAAATAGTGAAAACGCTGCTGCCATCGGCATCCGGCACCAGAAAATGAGGGCGGATGGTGAGGGTGACCTTGGAACCGGGTGCCACTTCCACTTCGCGGATGAACGGCGGTGCGCTTTCCGAGGCTTCGAGATGCCAGCCAGCGGGTGGCTGGGAAAGTGGCTTGGCGGGAAAGGGGGCGAGGAGTTTGATTTGTTTAGGATCAATCCTGGATTGGCCAGTTTGCAAGGTTTCGACTCGAACCGAAAGACCTTCCTGATGTTTTGCGGCGGCTTTCTCGGTGATCTGAGAAAGGTTCTGCAGGTTGGCAGGCGGGTCAGCGGCTTTTGCAGAGGCTGGCTCCTCTAGCTTGCCAATGATGGGCGCTGGAGAGTCGCTTGTCTGTAGGGCAGTGGCAGGATCGAGCACGACCTGAACGTCTTCAGAGAGCTTTTGATCGCGCTGCTCGAATTCCTCGATGGCATCAAGGACGGGATCCGATTTGGGATCCTCGTGCACCGTCTGAGCCAACAAGGAGAGGCTGCTGAACACGAGAAGGGTGACAAGAGTGAGCTGTGGTTTCATTTGCCGGTGGGTTGAATTTTAATGGAGTCTGACGTGCTGAAACTTCCGCTGCGTGGGGAGTCTGCCGCATCTTGCTGGTTGACCGGGAGGGTGGGGCTATCTGCCCGTAGATCGCTGCTCGGGATGGAGCGCTCGATGAGGTGGTTCCAGGCAGTGAGAAGCCCGGCTCCTTCGCTGCGCAAAAGACTGGATTTTTCCTGATAATCTTGAAGGCGGGCGAGCAGGGCGCGGGCCTGATCCACCTCCTCGGCGGTCCAGCGGAGGTTACGGCTTTGATAGAGGACGGGCACTTCGATATCGATTCGAGCAAGGCTTCCGCCGGGAGATTCGGCGGTTAAAATGTGCTGGATGCGAAGATTGGTTTCCTCGAAATCGTTTTTTGAAAGCGAGGTTCGAGACGGCAGGCTGCGAGCATCAGGGGCAGCTGGCGGAACCTCGGCCAACTCGGAATGGGATTCACCGGGAAGGCGGTGGGGGCTGGGCAGGAGTGTGGGGCTGGTGGCTTCGGCAGTGGTGCCCGTGGTTTGTGGACTTTCCGAAATCAGCGGGTAATTCTTCGAGATCGGAGGGATGGCGGTGGGATTTGATGCGGCCAGGATCACCGGTTTGGTGATGTAAAGCAGACAAAAAGCCCCGGCCACGACGGTGCTGGCGCAAAGCAAGACGGGATATAATTTCTGGGCTCCGCAAGTGGCAACCCGGCGATTCGCGCTCGAGTAGGATCCCGCCGGGCTGGGTGCGAGCAAGGTGGGTAAAGCAGGCATTGCGCCTTCTTTGATCGGGGCCTTGGGGTGATCGTCTTTAGGTAAGGGATTCATGTTATTTTAAGGTTTTTCCGCAGGTGTCTGGGTAGGAGTTGCCGCCACTGAATGGCTTACGACCGTCTGATCAGACACACCCGGGAAACTGGTGATCGTCATCGATTCGCGGGAAAGACGCAAGTGCCGAAGTGTGCCGCCCGAGTGGCTGGACGCCTGAAGGCCGGGAATGATTTCAATCGCGCCGGCACCTTGACGTTGGCGTCCGATCCCATCGGAGCGATAAATCTCGAAAGTGGAGTGGGATTCTTCCTCACCCTCGGCGGAAACCCGGATGTGGATGCCATCGCTGAAGACGCGGAAGGCGATGGGTTTCATCGGGATCGGCGTGATTTGCTGGCCGACGAGTTTAAAATGAGATTGCAGCAGGAAATCGCCCACATGCTTGAACTCCGCGCTGGATGCCGCCAAGGAAAGGAAGAGAAAAGAGGTGATTGCTGCGATTCTGATCATTCGCCCACATCCCAAAGGGTGTCTGTGCGACTGGCGGAAGGGTCATAGAAAGTCCCATTTCCGGAGTCGATGATGGGGGGGGTTTGATTGACAAGTATGTTGAGGTTGGCGCCGGTGAGCGCGCGGACGGTCGGCATCGCCGTTGCGTTGTTGGGTAGATAGGGAATGACCAAGGCCGTCGTGATGTTGGTCACAAGGACGGTGGGATTATCCGCAAGGAACATTCGCTGACCGATGTGGACATTGCGCAGCGTCTCTGCGGCATCGCGTCCGGCTCTCCAATCACCGATCCGGCTGAAGACCATGAACCCTGCTCGCGTGAGCGCGAGTAAAACAAGCAAGACAATTGTCATCTCCATGAGCGTGAAAGCTCTTTGGAAAACCAGCGGGCGGCGAGGTGTTTTCATGACGGGTGGATTGTTAACATTTAATGAATTTCTTGTATAGTGGAAAATCTGAAATTATCCGTTTTTGAAAAGGTTGAAAGCCTCTACGAAATTTTTTCGGAACTCCGGATCATCGGCGAAGGTTCGCAGATAGAGCAGGGTGGAAATTACGGAGAAGATGATCACTGCCGTGGAAAACACCCACCAGGTGACGGATTTGTTTTTTGGTGCAATGTAAGGGACATACCACTTGTCGCGATCCAACACCTTGGTGGTGTACATCTGGCCGTTTTCTTTGAGCAGTGAGATCAGCTCGTCGGCGGGCTTGTTGCGATTTGCGATGTAGAGATGCTTGTAACGTCTTCCTGGGGCTTCGGGAAGGTCAACGACTTTAATACCTCGCGGTATTTGCTCGGCAGGGCGCAGGGTTTGGATATGCGTCTCGTAGACATATTTCTCCCGCAGCCAGCGATCAAAACGGGTGAGTTGCATTTGATTTTCCGAGTTGGGTGTTTTTGCTGAATCAGCCGGCCTGCATCATCTTTGGTCCCATCAGGAAGATCGGTAGGAAGGTGCCGATGAAGACGGCGGCGATCAGGCCAACGGCGACGAGGAGGACTACGAAACTCAGAGTGGCGGCAAAGGTGGCCATGTGGTTTTGGAGATCCTCCTCATACATATCGCCAAGCATTTCGAGCTGTGCATCCAATGAGGCGGATTTCTCACCGATGGCGAGCATGTGGGTGACTTGGGAATCGACGGATGTGTATTTCGCAAAAGCAGTGGAGAGTGGGACTCCCGAGTGCTCGTATTTGTCCGCAGCGGTGCGAAGTTCCTCGTAGAAGGGGGTGCCTCTCACGCTGTTCGCAGAGACGCGGATGGACTTCGCGAGGTTGATCCCGTTTGAGTGGAGCAGGCGGATGGTGGAAAGGAAGGTGAGCTGGCGCATGGTCATGACCAGCAGGCGCATGAGCCGCCATTTGGACATGACGAAGCCGAGGATCAGATTGCGGACTTTCACCGAGCGCACTATGGTTACCGCAAGTCCGATCACGCCGCACACGAAGAAAGGCCAAGCAGCTTGAGTGAAATGGCTTACTTGGAAGGAAATGGCAGTCATACCATCGGGTTTTGCGCCTACACCGCTGAGCATGCCTTCGACTTGAGGGACGATTTTCACCTGTGAAATGATAAAGGCACCCACCAACACACAGATGATCGCACAAGGGGTGATGGTGGCTTTCTTGATTTGTTTCTGGAAGAACAATTCGCTCTTGAGACGAGCTGCGAGGGATTGAAATGCGTGGTGGAGCTGGCCAGAGTCGGACCCCGCTTGGATGAGTCCGATGATGGTATCATTGAAGCGTTCCGTATGACGAAAGGCTTCGTGGACGTTGATGCCCTTGTTGATGTCTTCGCGAATGGCCATGAGCGCGTCCACGATGCTTTTATTAGGTAGGCCGCTGGCGTAGTATTTGAGGGCGTCCGCCGTGTTGATCTGCGCCTTGAGCATGGACCCAAGACCGCGGAACAGATCGACTTGATCTTTCTTATTGAACTCCTTGACCTTCTTCTTTTTGACGGCTGGGGCAGCGCCGCCTTTTTGTATGGTGCGGGCAGGCAGGGCGGCATTCGGGGATGTGGTGGCGACGGGTGTCATTCGGTGTAGGTCATGTCGATGACCTTGCTGACGGAAGCAAGATCGGTTTTTCCTTCGCGCAGCAGTCTCAAGCCACTGCGGCGGAGGCTGGGCAGGATGCCCTCTGCGGCGACTTTCATTTCAAGGTCATAGGGACTCATTTCGCCCTTGGAGAGCATGTCTGAAATCTTCGGGGTGATGGGGATGATTTCGAGAATCGCGGTTCGCCCGTTATAGCCCGTGAAGCGGCACTCCGCGCAGCCACCATTACCTGCGCTGAAGACCGGAGTATTGACCCAGGTGTCATCAAGGCTATAGGTTTTCCGATCAAGATCGTTGACTCCCTGAGATGGCTCTTTGCAATAGGGGCAGAGAAGCTTTACCAAGCGCTGGGCACAGGCGGCTTTGAGGGTTTGGGCGATTTTCCAACGCTCTAGGCCGAGCTGTTCGAAGCGCTCAATGATCTGGGAGGCGCGGGCGGTGTGGATGGTGGTGAGCACCTTGTGCCCGGTGACGGCTGCCTCAATGGCAAGTTCCGCGGATTCCATATCACGAACCTCACCCATCAGGATGATATCGGGATCGGAGCGCATGAATGAGGCAATCATCGGTTTGAATTCCTT
>JBBRIB010000141.1:0-7295 GCA_038221745.1 Verrucomicrobiales bacterium | reverse complement strand
AAGGGGAACGGCATTTTCGAGGTAAAGAATGCCATAGACGGCATCAATAATTGGCGTGCGCACATCGGCCCGGCGAGCGGCCTCATAGATGGAAAGCGTGTTTGGAACTCCCTCTGCGACCATGCCGAGAGCGGCAACGGCCTCTTCGAGGGTTTTGCCACTGCCAAGAGCGAAACCGACGCGATGATTGCGGGAATGCTCGGAGAAGCAGGTCACAAGGAGATCGCCCATGCCGGATAGCCCCGAGAATGTCTCGATTCTACCGCCCAAAGCGGTTCCCAAGCGGGTCATTTCCGCCAAGGCACGAGTCACGAGGGCGGCCACGGCATTGTCACCAAGGCCAAGGCCGTGAGCCATTCCGGCGGCGATGGCATAAACGTTCTTGAGGGCACCTCCGAGTTCGATCCCGGCAAGGTCATCGCTGGTGTAGGAACGGAAATGCGGCAGCGTGAAAAGTTCCTGAAGGCGCACGGCGAGGGAATGATCCTCGGAGCCGATCACAGCGCAGGTGGCAAGCTTGCGGGCGATTTCCTCAGCGTGATTGGGTCCGGAAAGCGCGGCGATAGGGTTGTTTGGGAAAACTTCGCGCAGAATCTGGCTCATGCGGTCGCCCGTGTGTTTTTCGATGCCCTTGGCGCAAGAAAGCAGGATGGTTTCTACGGGGAGATTTGAGTTGGCCAGTTTAAGGGCGGTTTCCCGAGTCGCAGCCGTGGGCACTGCGAAAATGATCAGTCGGTGAGGAAGGGCATCTGCCAGGGAACAAGAAGCACGGATCTTTACATCGAGCATGACTGCGCTGAGATATTGAGGGCTCCGGTGCTGGCTGTTGATGGCCTCGGCCGCGAGAGGATCCCGGCCGATGATCAAGACGGATTCCAACTTTGGCGCAAGCAGGCTGGCGAGGGCGATGCCGAATGAACCCGAGCCGATGATCGCCACCGATGGAAACTTTGCTTCAGACATGGTCGGACTTCGGCTTACGGGAGAAGCGGTTTTCGGTCCCTAGCCGCAAGCGGGAGATATTTCCCCGGTGCTTCCAAATCGCCAGGACCGCAATGATGAGGGTAAACACAAAAAGCGCCTTGTTCCAAGTGCCGTTTTGGATTTTCCCATGGAACCACGATCCCCAGAGGGTGAGCAATGGCAGCACCGCCGCCGCGACGATGCTGGCGAGGGAAACATACTTTGAAATGTAAAACACCACTGCCCAAACGATGATCAGAATCAGGATGGCAGCCGGCATCATCGCGATGAGGACCCCGGCGGAGGTGGCGATGCCCTTGCCGCCTCTGAAGCCCACCCATGGCGAGTAATTGTGGCCGAGGATGGCGCATAAACCGGTGAGCACTTGGAAAATCTGCGCGGTCTGCATCGGAAATTCCGTGGAAAAGGATTTCAGGGCGGCGACTGACATCGGATTGTGCATTTCCGGGAAACGGATGCAGGAAATGGCGATTACCGTTGGAATGAAGCCTTTGAGCGCATCCAGAAACAGGCAGGAAATCCCATACTTTTTCCCAATGACACGCAGCACATTGGTGGCACCGATGTTACCCGAGCCATGTTGGCGGATATCGATGCCCTTGGCCCTCGCAATGATCAGCCCAAACGGAATAGACCCGAACAAAAACGCAAAGAGCGGGCAGAGCCAAAGTTGCATGAAAAGTGCGGGGCGCGAGTGCGGCTACTCGGCGGTGGCGGAAAGGATGACGACGTTTTCCTTGGGAACATCCGTTGAAGGAGCCTCCATTTTATCACCCGTGACAGGGTGCCGCATCGTCAAGGCGGAGGATCCGGTGGCGGTGGCTTTGATTTTGGTCACCACGTCCATCCCTTCGACGACTTTTCCAAAGACAGCGTAGCCATTGTTACTCGGGTAATCGAGCATGGTATTGTCCTTCACGTTGATGAAAAACTGGGCGGTCGCGCTGTCCGGATCGTTGGTGCGGGCCATGGCGATGGTGCCGAGCTCGTTCTTCAGGCCGTTTTGGCTTTCGTTTTTGATGCCTTTGCCACTTTCCTTCTCCACGAGGCTTTTGCCTTCCAGAGCGAAGCCACCACCTTGGATCATGAAACCATCGATGACGCGGTGGAAAACCGTGCCATCGTAATGCTTCTTGTTCACGTAGCTGAGAAAATTCGCCACCGTGATGGGCGCCTTCCCGGCGTTGAGTTCCAGCACGATATCGCCCTGGCTGGTTTTCAAGCGGACTTTGCCGGACTTGGCAGCGGCTGGGGTGGCGGGTTTTTCAGCTTCTTTGGCGGGTTCGCAATGGGCGAGGACGGGAAGCATGATCAAGGTGAGGAGAGCGAGGCGGCGTTTCATTTCGAGAGTTTTTTAATGGGTCAATGGCGGGAGCGCAAGCGTGTGATTCAAAACCTTGTGAAGTTGGGTTTTTATCGAGTTTATCCTTGCTTCTTTACCTTTCGATGTATTAGAGAACCAAGCCAACATAAGCGTTTGACCGTTTGTAACAAACAATTACCTACCCCACCATGAAACCAAGATTCACCAGTTTCCGCAAAGCGGCTTTTCCCGCACTCATCATCGTTCCCGCATTTTTTCAGCCTGTAATGGCGGGAGATCCGATTCCGGATCGCATTATCCACCCTCTAGCGGATGGCAGTGTGACGGTGACCGAAGAATTTACTTCAGATGACAATACCGATTGGACCGTTGAAGCGGATTCCATGGCTGGCAGCAACCTGAAGGTGACCATTGTGGAGGGGGCCAAACTCACCGGCGCACCCGAGGTGGACAATGGAATCGACGTAATCACTGACAATTACACCGTCGGGAATTCCGGTGAAATCAACGTTGGTGGCATCGGAGTCCTTTCCCGCACAGGGGATACGGTCATCAAAAATCTAACATCAGGGAAAATTTCCGGAGGAAACGTGGGGATCCTTTTGTCACTGCCAGAAATGGAAATCGATTCCCGACAAGCAGCCGCCGTTTCGGCACCTTTCTATCAGATCACCAACAGCGGCTCGATCCACGGTCTATTAGGCGGAATTTCAGCCGATGATGGGATTTTCCTGTCGCTCGAAAACAAGTCAGGAGGCTTCATCTCCGGGAACGCCGGGGCTGGGATCATCGCATCCGACAACCTATCGATCCTAAACGCAGGTGGCATCACTGGCGGATTTTCCCTGAATGAATCACTGCTAAGTATTCTAGACATCGGCCCTGTTGAGGGAAGCAATGGAATCTCCGCTGGCAGCGACGCGCAGATCAGGAACTCAGGCTCAATTGAAGGGCTCGGAGGACATGGGATTTCTTCCGATAACAGACTCCACCTCGATAATAGCGGCTTCATTTCGGGCAGTGCCATTTCAGGCGGTGGGATAATGGATTTGAATATCCCTGCACCGACGGGTTTTTTGCCAAGCGGCTACAGCGGTATCTTGACCGGCGACGGTGCAGAGATCACGAACCGGGCGGACGGGGTCATTGAAGGTTCGCAAAGTGGAATCTCCGGCGGCTACTCCCTGAACCTAACCAACCGAGGTGGCGTTTTTGGAGGCATCGCTGAAGCACCAGTAACACTGAATTTTGTAAGCCCCCTCAACCCTGATGTCATTCCTACGGAGCTACCATCCCAAGGCTACGCAGGTGTCTCCGCACAATCCGTAGAAGCCATTGAAAACCACGGGACTATCGATGGGGGAGTCGTCGGCATCGAAGTCCTCGATCCCTATGAGAATGGAATTTCATGGACGGTGGGAGACACCATTGTCGAAGAGGTGGACCCTGAGTCTGCAAAGCTAAACATCGACAATAAAGAAGAAGGCACGGTAACGGGTGGAGTTTATGGAATTAAACTTGGAAATGATTTCACCCTCCAAGCAATTCTTGAAGATGGTGAGGCGCCTGGTGAGGGGCTTGACCCGGATGAAATCCCCAAAAATACGGGTGCTGACCAGATCTTCACGATCAAGAATTCTGGAACCATTGAAGGACGCTCCGCACACGGCATTTACTCTTTCGAGAATTTCAAACTTACCAACTTCGGTGAAATCCAAGGCGGCTTGAACCAGTCAGGCATGCCTGCCCTGGCGGAAAGTGAGATCCCGGACTCAGGAGTGTTCGTTTGGAAAGGCGCAGACATCACCAACAAGACAGGTGCTGTCATCCAGGGCGAAGAGAACGGCATCACCGCTGGACGTGACCTCATTCTGAAAAACTCAGGTGATATCATCGGCGGGCAATACATTGAGACCTCGTCATTGCAAGTCCGAGAAACAACCGAGCCACTTGTATTTCGAGGAAACAATGGCGTCGATTCCCTAACGGGTGCTAACATCACCAACGATGGTCTCATCAAAGGCGGAGTGAGTGGAATCTCCATCCGTTACGATCAGCCCTCCCTTGAAATGAATCCCTTTGTCGAGACTCGCCATGAGAAAGGCGAAATCACACCAACTTCGCTCTTCTCGATCACCAACAACCAGGACGCGATCATTGAGGGCAATACCAACGGCATTCTCCTTTCCCAGGACTTCAGGAAGATAAGGATTTCCGATGATGAAGAGCTGGTTATGAATGGCGCTCCATTCAGCGCGACGATCACCAACAAGGGAACCATCACCGGTCTTGGTCCCGAAGGATATGGAATCCGAAGCACGGGTTTCTCAACTGGTCGAGAAATGCTACCCACCTTCCATGTTCCTGAGACGGTCAATAACTATGGCATCATCGCAGGTCAATCCGCAGCGATCAATCTCGGGACGGGCGCAGACATTATCAATCTCTACCAAGGCTCCAACATTGAAGGAGACATCCGGGGCGATGGGGAAACCCTGCTTAACTTCTTCGATGGTGCCACATCGCTCGATTCCCCGGACAATATCGTCAACGGAGATGTGACAGGGATCAAGACCATCACCAAAAGCGGCACCGGCTTTGCCTTCATCGGGCTGCCGGGTGATGAGTACGAGGTGGAGGCAGACTTCATCAACGTGACAGGCGGCGGGTTAATCATCAATGGCACCCTCGGTTCCATGTCTGAGAACGGAACCATCATCAATCTCAGCGGCGATGGGCAGCTCGACGGAACGGGCGAATGGCATGCCGACATCAACGTGGGCGAGGGTGTGATCAGCGCAGGTGGTATCACCAATGCGCTTGATGAGGAGGAACAAGAGTTCCTTGCTCGTAGTGCAAGAATAGTCGATTCCACGGTCAACTACTCGGTGGGTTCTTTGATTATCAATGGCTCGGTGACACACAACCTTGCTGATTTGGTCGTCAAGGCTCCGTCTGTTGGTTTTCCTGCGGTCGCTCCTCTGAGCTACATCCGGGTGGATATCAATCCACAAACAGAAATTAACCCCGGAACGAGCCATGACGTCATTTACCTAGCTGGCGAAGACTCAGGCTATGATTTGACAGGAGCTTCCGTGATTCTCGCGCCCACTGCTCCTAAGCCTCTCAGCAATGGGAAATATACCATCATTGATGGTGTGAATCCATTGATCGGGTTCAACGAGGACATTCCGCTCGGATTGCTCCTTCGCGACTTCAACGGAAGCGGTCCGACGACGATCACTTTCGACTCGGTCCTAACGAATTATTTCGCCGTTCTTGGGACTGAAGACCCTGCCGCGATCGAGTTGAGGGCTACAGCTCTTGTTGAAGGTTCTCCTTCTGGAGTCCTGGCAGTATCCAGTCCGTTTGATACAGACCTCGTGGTATTGATCACCCGCGACTATGAAAACCTTCCCGGTCTTTCCAGAAATCAGTCCGCTTTGGGTGCCGCCATTGATGATCTGGTGGGGAACGGTGATCCGGCGGTGGACGCTTTCATCGCCAATCTGGATGCCTCAAATCTCGCCACCGTCCAAGACACATTGACCCTTCTCGATCCCTCATCGTCCTTTGGTCTGGTCTCCTCGCAGGTGAATACGAACTACCGTTTGCATCGCCTCACGGAGAATCATCTTGCGGGCATTCGTGGCAGTTCCACCCAAGGCTCGTCCGTGGCACCCTCCTCCAAGGACGCCAAAGGCAGCATCGTGGCTGGTCCATCGAGCACCCTCACATCCGGACGCGGAAATGCCTGGGGTTCTTTCTCCTACGATGATCAAGATTACGATGGCTCACCGGGCGGCTCAGACTACGATGGGGACACAGGTTCCTTCACCGCCGGAGTGGATTGGCTCGTTGCCCCGGGCCTTGTGGTAGGTGTGGTGTTCGATGGCTCGAAGAGCGATTACAATGGCGAGGGTTATGACTCTGAAGTCGATAGCTTCCGCGGTGCGGTTTACGGAACTTGGGGCAACGCCATGGGCTTCTACTCGGATGCACTCATTGGCTTCGGCACGGCGGATTTCGAATCCCGCCTTGGCTCCTCAGGAATCCTCACAGGTAACGTCTCCAACGACACCAGCGCGGATAGCTTCCAAGCTCTTTGGACGGCAGGCTACGCGATGGGCACCCGACAATTGAAACATGGTCCCTTCGCGGGGTTTGAATACCAGACATTTTCCGTCGATGGTTACTCCCAAGGCGGCCCTCTCGATATTGAGGTGGATGACTATGATGTGGATTCCCTCCGCGCCCTCATCGGCTACCGGGTGGATGCCGATCTCGGGAAATTCAGCCCCTACGCCTCTGTGGCCTATGCGCATGAATTCGAGGATGGCGAAAACACCACCACCGCCACCGTTGGAGGAGCCCCCTTTGAAGTCGCAGGTGCCGAGCAAGGTTCCGCGGTTCTGTTGAGCGTGGGTACTTCCGTCGCCCTCACGAAAAGCCTTTCGCTCGATGTCAGCTACCGTGGTGAAATCGCCCTGGACGATGGCATTTCCAGCAATGGTGTCTCGCTGGGCCTGAACTATAATTTCTGATCCCCGCACAGCCCTCAAAAACATCAAGCCGCTTCCCAGCCGTGGGGAGCGGCTTTTTTTATGCGGGTGAAAAAGGGATTTCGCACTTTCGGTTGACCACTGCGCACACCGGGCTTAGACGGAAGCATCTTAATTGACTCTGCCATGGACCCCACGACGACAGCTTACGGAACTTGGAGCGGTGGCCGCTTCATGCACTTTGGAGAAACCCTCTCGGAGGAGCGCTTTATCGGCTGCATCGAGACGGCCTATCAGGCAGGCATCCGGACCTTTGTGACTTCGGATGTCTATGGCAATGGCAAGGCCGATGAATTGTTAGGCAAGGCCTTGCAGGGCATCGAGCGGGATAGTTACAGCCTCGTCGGCATGATCGGGCATGATTTTTATGAAGGCCAGCGGCAAGGCAGCAAAGGCTATCCGCGCTTCACCGATCCCGAACTGCG
>JBBRIB010000140.1:0-7364 GCA_038221745.1 Verrucomicrobiales bacterium | reverse complement strand
ACAAATGGCTTCTTCCCCGTCATCTCCCACCCCCCAAGCCATGATCAGCGTGCGAGATCTGACGATGGCTTATGGTTCCTTCGTCGTGATGCATGACTTGAATTTCGAGATCGCAGAAAAGGACATCTTCGTCATCATGGGGGGCAGCGGTTGTGGCAAGAGCACGCTGCTCCGGCACTTGATCGGCCTGCGGGAGCCCGCCAAAGGCGAAATTTTCTATCAGGGAGAAAATTTTACCACCACGTCTCTCGAAAAGCGCGGGGAGTTCATCCGGCGCTTCGGCGTGATGTATCAATCGGGTGCGCTCTGGTCCTCTCTCACGCTCGCCGAAAACATCGCAATGCCGCTGGAAGAGAATACCCAGCTAAACGCCAGGGCCATCAATGAGCTGGTCTCCTACAAGCTCGCCCTCGTCGGCCTATCCGGCTATGAGGATTATTACCCGGCCCAGATCAGCGGCGGGATGAACAAGCGGGCCGGCATCGCCCGCGCCATGGCGCTTGACCCGGAAATCCTCTTCCTCGATGAACCCGGCGCGGGTCTCGATCCCCTCAGCTCGCGCCGCCTTGATGACTTGATTCTCCGTCTGCGGGACAGCCTCGGTTCCACCGTCGTCATCGTCACCCACGAGCTTGCCAGCATTTTTGCCATCGCCAACAACTCGATTTTCCTTGATACTGTCACCCGCACCCAAGGTGCCACTGGAAATCCTAACAATCTGCGCGATCATTCGGAGAACCTTGCCGTGAGAAATTTCCTCCAACGCGGCGAGGCTGAATCCCACGCCTCCCCATCACCGCCATGAGCAAAAAAGCCAGCCCCACCCTCATCGGTATCTTCACCCTGTTCGGCCTGATCATCGCCGGCCTCGCCGTCGTCCTCTTCGGCGCGGGCAAGTTCTTTAAAACCACCCACAATGTGGTTCTTTACTTCGATAAGAGCGTCTATGGCCTCCAGGTCGGCTCGGACGCGCGCTTTGGCGGCGTGCGTATCGGGAAAGTGAAATCCATCAGCGTCTTGGTGGATCGCAAGGAAAACCGCAAGATCATTCCGGTCGTCGTCGAATTGGAAGAAAGTGAACTTCTCCTTATCAGCACCGAGGAAGGCGGTGGCATTGATTTCTCAAGCAACGAAGGAATTGCCAAAGCCGTGAGCCAAGGCCTCCGCGGTGGCATGAAACAACAAAGCCTCGTCACCGGCCAACTCTACATCGAGTTCGATATCGTCCCCAACATGCCAGGGTTCATCTATGAGCCGAAAACAGGGAGCCCCTACCCCGTCGTCCCCACCGTCGGCACCGAGATCGACGAACTCATCTCGGGCATCGCCGATGGTTTGAAAAAATTCAACGCACTCGATCTCGATGGGATCATGACGGAAGTCCGCGATGTCCTTGCCAATACCAAAACCCAGATCGCCCAACTCAATCTCAAGAAGATCAATGACAACGTCGTCGCCATCACGGAAGATGTGCGAGGCCTCACCAGCAACCAGAAGCTCGCCGGCGCCGTGGAAAATCTCGATGCCGCGCTCGTTCAAATCGATCAACTCGCCACCAAGGCCAACACGGGCATCGAGCCACTTCTCGCCGATATTACCGGAGTCCTCGCCAAAACCGATGCAGGTCTTGTCCGCCTGGAAGAAGCTGCCGCAGAAATTTCGAAAGTCTCCAACCCCCGCGCCCCCTTGATGATGCGGATGCAAAATGTTCTCTCGGAAACCGAACGCGCCTCCCGCGCTCTCAAGGAACTTTCCAACGACCTCAAACGCGATCCCGATACCCTGCTCCGCGGCCGGGCCACTCCAGAATGAAAACACTCCCCATCACCACCCTCGTCCTCACCCTGCTCGCCACCGCTTGTGGTGTCCTCAAGCCGGTGAAAGATACCTCGGTTTTTCATCTGTTGGACCCTGCCGTGCCAGAGCGCCGGATCACGGGCAGCACCCCCGCCGTCGCGCTCGTGCGGCCCTCCCTGCCAAGCTATCTGGACCGCCAGCAACTCGTCAGCCGCAGCGGCGACGGCCAACTCCAGATGAATAGCTACCACCTCTGGTCGGAGCCGTTGGACTCCGCCATTTCACGGGTCACCGCCACCAATCTCGCCCGCCTCAAAAATTCCCTCAACATCCAGCCCGTGGAGGCCTTCGTCACCCTCGACTACCAATCGTTGCTGGAAATCCGCGTTTCCCGCTTCGAGCCGGATGCCACCAACAACCTGATCTTCGAATGCACCTGGAAACTGCAGCCCGTCTCCGGTCGCCTCACCGCTACCCGCTCTTTCCGCACCCGAATTCCCATCGCCCCCACCACCGACTCCAAAAATCTAACACCCAGAATCACCGCCATGAACGAAGCCATCGCCCGCCTAGCGAGAGAGATTGCAAATGCATTGTAGGCGTCCCGGGAGCGCCGACGTCCCCGTCGGCACCGCGAATGAAACAGCCAACTTGCACTCGGGCGCCGGTCAAACAAAAGCGATGGAAATAGATTTGTCTGTATGAGGTCACACTCCAGCCGCCGATCTCGATCCCTGATGGACTGAGGGTTGAGCTAACGTGGAGTAGGAAAAAATCGAAGACACACACAGCATTCCAGCATTTCAGTGAAGCATCTGCCCGCATTGGCGAGCAGCCCTCTCAACCGTGCCGCTTAGGATGATTGGGCCGACGCTTGGGACGCGGCTCGCTGGGCCCTACCGGAAGCAGAGCGCGACCAACTCGACAAGGGCACGGAGGTAAATGCTGTAATTTTAGAAACTGAAAACTAATATGACGAGGATAAGGCTTGGAGTTTGCATTCATTTTCGGCCTCTATTTCCACCCGGAGGAGATCTGGAAATTGTTTGGCGGAGAGTGGACACTCTTGTCCGCCTTGCCAACGGGGGGAGAAAAGTGGGGAGCTTCGCGCGGCTCTTTCGCATCGTATTGGCAACACGACAGGAGTGTCGTGGCTCCTGCGGAAGTGGCGGCTGACGGGGGTGAGATCGTGGCGTTCGAAATTGAGGAAGCGCCGGGCGATTTCGAGGGTGTCATCCCAGAGGTGGGTCTGAGGCGTGATGCCAAGTCGGCTGGTGAGGAGTTTAGCGGCGGAAAATTCGGTGATTGGTTAGATGTTATTTGGTATTGGGGTGGAGTTGAAGAGGATGAGGCGGAAGGTCGAATGATGAATGATGAAGAATGTGGGCGAGACTCCCACACTCCTTGATTCCGGGCGAGGCGGGCGGCCATGAGCCGGGTTTTCCCGGTGCCCGCCGGGGCCAATATTATTCGCTTGCTCCCACCCTCGAAGAAGATGTCGATGGGGATGATGATGCCGCTTTTTGGCGGATGAAGTTTCCGGCATGGACGTCATGCATGCGGGTGACTGTGGCGGTGTGCTCGAACACGAGGGGTTGTGAGGGAAGCCTTCGGGACGGCATCCTTGGAGTTTGATTCTTTTACCGGGGCTTGCGTAAGCTCGCCGAGCGGTTGTTTTGCTGGAACTGCGATCTGGCGTGCTCCAGCGTCAAACTCTGCGGCACAGGCTTGAGATGGCCGAAGAGCGGAGCTGGAGGAGCGGTTTGCGGAAGAACCCATGCCGAATCTAAGGCATTTGCAAAGCGGCCTTGAGAGTGCCGCTGGACAAGATCCTTGCGCGAAGACCGCCTTGGAAGCGGCCTTTAAGGAACTCCTCAGCACCCGGTGCCACAGCTTGATTCATCCAGTAGCAGGGCTTGCACTCTTCAGACCCTTCAAAAGCAATGCCCTGATAGAGAAATTTCCGCCCCACCCATTCGCTGAGATCGATGCCATGGACCACAAGGTTCCTGCGAAGGACACCGGCAGATAGATCTGGCATGAAGAAATGATCACGAAGGCGGACGAGCGTTTCTGCCTGGAGAAATGTGACCTGCCCTTTGAAATCTTGCTTGTAGCCGAAGTAGCGATCGCCCCGCAGGCCTTGTCCGGCAACGCACTCGATTTCTAACAATTGCTGCGCTTGATGATCCAAACAGCCTTGCTCGTGACGCCCACGAAAGTTGTTTCCCGGTGAAATCCAAATTTCCAACAAATCCGCCTGCCACGCTGGCAAATCCTGTGTCTCGGTTGCCCTTGTCCACTCTTCCGGGGTATTGGAATTGTCCAAGACTCCCGGCGAGGGCAGATCCAACAAACGGCACCGACTTTCCATCAGGACGGTTCGCAGGCTGCGGGCCTGGCCGTTGATTTCGTTCTTCAGCAACTTTCTAACAGCCCCAGCGTAAAATGCGCAAAGCGGTTCGGGTTCTCCGTCAGACGCGCCACGGAAAGCGAGGAACCACTCCCCTGCCCTTCTCGCATTGAGGAGATTTTTTAATGTCTGAGAATCAAGCCGGGGCATGTCGCAGGCGATCACGAGCCAATCGGCCGCCGGATAGGCCTGCATGGCTGAAACGATGCCGGTAAGCGGACCGCTGCGTAGTTCCGGCCCATCGCGCACCACTGCCGGGGCTGTGACATCTTCGAATCCCGGGGGAATCGGCTGATTTTCCCTTAGCGAGAGAACCACGGATTCGCAACCTGCGGCATGCAGCAAATCCCATGCGCGGCGAGCGAGAGTGCGGCCATCCGGGTGGATCAGCGCTGCTTTATCTTGGCCCATCCTGAGGCTTTTCCCTCCTGCGAGAACAAGGCCGTATTGGGAAGTTTTAGGGAGATTTTCCATGATTGAAAAGTCAGGGCATCGTAGCCTTGACCTTGAGCAGGATCTTCGGTGAGTCTGGCCGTCCGCCAAGTGAAAAGAATCCCGCAGCTAAATCAACGCCCTGCCAATTGAATTTTCCACTCACCCTCGTCATATCCCGACCATGTCCTCCGCACTTCCGCCAAAACCCCGCATCATTGGGCCAAAAGTCCGGATCTGTATTGTTGCCTCGAAATACAACGAACAGTTTACCGATGCCTTGGTGCAAAACACAATCGAGGAACTGGGTGAGCTCGTGCCGCAAGGCCGTGTCGATCTGATTCGTGTGCCGGGAGCTTTTGAAATTCCGGTGATGGTGGCCTCCGTCTTGGAACGTGATCCGCCCGCATGCATGATCGCCCTGGGCCTGATCATTCGTGGCTCGACGGAGCATGCGGACCTCGTCGCACGCTCGGTGACCGATTCCCTGCAATCCCTCGCCATCAAATCCTTGCGACCGGTGATCCATGAGGTGCTGTTGGTCGATGACGAGAAACAGGCCTATGCCCGCTGCATCGGTGCGCAATTGAACCGCGGCAAGGAAGCGGCCCGCGCGGCAGCGGCGATGATTGATATTTTCCAAGAACTTGACCGCTCCATGCCCCGCAACTCCATTCACAAGACGAATCGCAATGCCTAGCCGCCGCCAGATTCGCGAAGCGGTCGTCCAGTTTCTTTATTGCGCAGACCTTGAAGGAGGCGCAAATCCGGCAAACTTGCGTGCGCCGTTTTGGGACTTCGTCACGGAGACTGATCGACGGAACCTGCAGATCGCCACGTTTCGCACGGTCCACCACCTGGCCCATGGACGCGAAGGGAGGCTTGTCGAATTTGTCGAGCGTCAAGCAGCGGCGACGACTTTGCTTTCCTCACGGCCTGAAGCGGAGGGTTTGAAATCCACGCTTAAGCGCATCGCCGAGCTGGAGTCCGGCTGGAGCACCACGCTGGCAAAACTGGAGCGCCTGCCCAAAGATGATGATGATGCGTCTGTGGCAGAAAACTTCGGCGAAGCACTGAGCAGGCTCTGTATGTTAGACCGGGAGCTGGCGCTTTCCCGATCCGGTTTTCTTCAAGATGTCGAAGATTTCCCCGCACTGCGCGGCCAGTTGGAAGCGGTGTCCGCCTCGATCCGGCGGCTGCAACGAATCTCAGACCGACTGAGAATGGTGGAGGAGCCGGAAAAATTTCCCGAACAGGCTGATCTTGCCCGTTTGCGAGATTCCAAGGCAGATATCGAAGCACTCCGCCGCCTGGCAGATGAATTGGTGGATGCCATCGTGGCCGACAAGGAGGCCATTGATGAACAGCTCGCGATCGTTGTTGATAACTTCTCACCTGAGCGGATCGATCCCGTGGACCGGGCAATCTTGCGGATGGCCACCTACGAAATCCGCCATGCCAAGGCTCCGGTAAAGGTCGTGATCAATGAAGCCATCGAGCTGGCAAAACGTTTTGGGACCACCGATTCGAGCCGCTTCGTCAACGGCGTGCTGGATCGCATCGCAAAGCAACTCACGGGCGAACTGAAAAATCAGGACGTTTTGTAGTTGGAGAAGCGAGGCGGAAGCTGCATAGATCTTTGCGACTTCAGCCACCTATGCGCTACCCCACCCGTTTCCAACAAAAAACCCTCTGGAATGCCGCAACCGGGGTTTCCATTCTCGTCCTCGGCGCACTCCTGGTGGTGCTCGTGTGGGTGGTCGGCCAGGTCTTTGGATTTCTCCAGCCCGTTCTGATTCCGCTCATCGTTGCGGGCATCATTGCTTACGTGCTGGATCCAGTAGTATGCCTGTTAGAGAGACGTGGCCTTAGCCGCTTGTGGAGCGTGGTCACCCTGTTTCTCACCATTCTGGCGGCGGCCACCCTGCTGGTGGCAACGGTCGTGCCGGGACTACAGAGGGGCCATGGGAATCTAAAGCGAATGTTCGCTCCGGAAAAGCCCGCAGTGACGAGCGCTGAAGTGACGGAGAAAATAGATGAAGCGGCCGCAGACGATAATGCAAGACACCTCGCCCCGGAGCTGGCCAAGGCCTTGAATAACATTCGTGAGAAAAACGTAGATGGCCCCATCGGCTGGCTGCTCAGTGTGCCCATGGAGGATGAAACAGCCCTTGGCCTCCAAGGCATCGAACTTGAACCTGCATCTCTCACTTATTATACAAACAGTCGCGCGGGAAAAATGCTCACCGAGTATCAGGGTGTCATCCTTAAAACCGGCCGCAACTGGCTCTCGATGGGATCGTCCAAACTCTTCGGTTTTCTCGGCTTGTTCCTGGGCATGATCATGGTCCCGATCTATCTGTTTTTTTTCCTCAAAGACTCCGCATCCATCCGTTCCAAATGGCATCACTACGTCCCGCTCAAAGCTTCCCATTTCAAAACCGAGTTGGTTGAGACACTTCAGGAAATCAACGGTTACCTCGTTTCCTTCTTCCGTGGCCAAGTGTTGGTGGCTGCCATCGATGGGGTGTTGGTGGGACTTGCCCTGATGATTTTCGGACTGCCTTACGGCCTGCTCATCGGTGTCTTCATGGCAATCATAGGAGTCATCCCCTACATCGGAAGCATTCTCTGCCTGATCCCCGCCTGTATCATTGCCTATCTTCACGCACAAGGTTCCCCACAATTCGGTCTCAGTCCAATGGCCTATGTCGGTTGCGTG
>JBBRIB010000139.1:0-7395 GCA_038221745.1 Verrucomicrobiales bacterium | reverse complement strand
GCGCCGAAATTTTTCCGCCTCGTCAGCGTCGGTACTCCGGTGAGCATTTCCTACTCGCAACCCGAAGATGCCACCTTCGGAAATATCCCACTCCCACCCGATGCCGGTCCGCTTCCTGATTACCCGGTCAGCATGTATCTGGGTGACGGCTATTTCAAACAGCACAAGTCTCCCTCCTTTCAGTAAACTTCACTGACAGCGGAATCTCTCTCTTGACTCAAAAGCCCCGCTTACAAGCGGGGCTTTTTTTACGGACTCACCAAACCCGCTCACTGCTCACCACGCTCGATTTTCACCGCAACCACATAATCCAGCACGGCCTTTTCATCCGCCTTTTCCAAGCCTGCATGCCCGATCATTTTTGGCACCGCCGTCTGCCATTCATCAATATCCAAATCCTGCGGTAACTTGTATCGATGGCACTCGCCGCAACGCAGCATGTAAACCTCATGCCCACGCTGGATCCGGTCCAGCGCCTTGCCACTTTTGCTGGCCATCGCCGGGCTTGGATTGGGCACCTCCGCGATTCCTCCTTCTGATGGCTCGCCTCCTGCTTCCAGATCGCCCAATTCCGGTGGCGCTCCCATGCCCCCGCAAGAGTTGAGAAAAATCGCAAGCCACATCAATCCGAGAGCCTTTGTCCACATGCCGCGAAGCTATCCATCCCCGATCCCGAATCAACCTTGGAAATCAACTTTGCCCTTCGATGTGATCGATTTTGACAAATCCGCCATCATCCCCGACTCTCCGCCCGGAGAATCCTTTTTCACCCCGCTTTCCATAACGATCCATCCATGAACACACTCAGCACCTTCACCACCGGCTCTGGAGCCGAAGGCAAATTCTACTCCCTTCCCGCCCTCGCCGAACAAGGTTTCCCGAATCTCCCAAGACTCCCCGTTTCGATCCGGATCGTTCTCGAATCCCTCCTCCGTAACAACGACGGACTCAAGGTTTCCGAAAAGGACATCACGAACCTGGCAAACTACAATGCCGCCGCTCCCGGTGATTATGAAATCCCTTTCGTCGTCGCACGCATCGTGCTGCAGGACTTCACCGGCGTGCCTCTCCTCGTTGATCTTGCCGCCATGCGCTCCGCCGTCCATGGCATGGGGCTTGATGCGAAAATGATCGAGCCTCTCGTCCCCGTCGATCTCGTCGTCGATCATTCGGTGCAGGTGGACTACGCTGGCACCGGCAGCTCGTTGGAGAAAAATCTCGATCTCGAATTCCACCGCAACCGCGAGCGCTACGAGTTCCTCAAATGGGGCGAGCAGGCCTTCGACACCTTTAAAGTCGTCCCTCCCGGCATCGGCATCGTCCACCAGGTGAATCTTGAATACCTCGCCAAGTGCGTATTGGAAAAAGACGGTATCTTTTTTCCAGATACCCTCGTCGGCACCGATTCCCACACCACCATGATCAACGGCCTCGGCGTCGTCGGCTGGGGCGTGGGTGGAATCGAGGCGGAAGCTGGAATGTTGGGCCAGCCTGTTACTTTCCTCGTCCCGGAAGTCGTAGGCGTCTATCTCACAGGCTCACTCAACACCGGTGTCACCGCCACCGACCTTGTGCTGTTGGTGACCGAAGTTTTACGCAAAACCAAAGTCGTCGGGAAATTCGTCGAATTCTATGGCCCCGGAGCCAAGGCACTCAGCCTGCCAGACCGCGCCACCATCGCCAACATGGCCCCCGAATACGGCGCGACCATGGGCTTCTTCGGCATTGATGAAATCACCATCGGCTACCTCGCTGGCACCGGTCGCTCGCCGGAACTTTGCACCACTGTTGAAAACTACTACAAGGCCCAAGGCCTCTGGGGCATCCCCACCGAGCGCGATGCTTTGGAGTTTTCCCAAGTCGTCGATCTCGATCTATCCGTCGTCAAGCCCGGCGTCGCCGGACCCAAGCGCCCGCAGGACCGCATTGATGTGGACGCTCTGAAATCCCAATGGGCAGCGCTCCTAACAGGTCCGACGCCTGATGGATACAACAAGCAAACCTCGCCAGGTTCCAGCGAACCACTTGATCTTCCGCCTTCGCTCGATGGTATCAAAGACAGCACTCCAGGCATCGCCACCGCATTCGGCGCGGAAGTCGGCGTTATCACCGAGGAAAATACCGATCCCTCCTACCCGCTTTGGGAAGTAACCGTGGATAGCAAGAACGGCATCAAGGACACTATCACCCACGGCTCCGTGCTGATCGCCGCCATCACCAGTTGCACCAACACCAGCAACCCCAGCGTCATGCTCGCGGCCGGCCTGCTCGCCCAGAAGGCCAACGCCAAAGGCCTCACCATCAAGCCCTCGATCAAGACCTCTCTCGGCCCCGGCTCCCGTGTCGTCACCGACTACCTCAATAAAACCGGCCTCCAGGCCGAACTCGACAAACTCGGATTCCAAACCGTCGGCTACGGCTGCACCACCTGCATTGGAAACTCCGGCCCGCTCGATCCCGGCATTGAAGACGTGGTCAAAGCCGAAGACATCATCGCCGCCTCCGTTCTATCAGGTAACAGAAATTTCGAGGCCCGCGTCCATCAATCGATCAAGGCGAACTTCCTCATGTCCCCTCCTCTCGTCGTCGCCTTTGCACTCGCAGGCACCGTCGATATTGATATGGAAACCGAGCCACTCGGCTATGGCACCGATGGCCACCCGGTTTTCCTCGCCGATATCTGGCCGACCGGTCAGGAAATTACCGATGCGATGAATTCCTCACTCAAGCCCGATGTTTTCCAACGCCTCTACACCGGCTTCTCCACTCAGAATCCGAAGTGGAACGAGATTAAATCCTCCACCGGCAATGTTTACGAATGGGATCGTGAATCCACCTATATCCAAGAGCCACCCTTCTTCGATGGATTCACCCCCACCCCGCGCGACATCGTGGAAATCCACGGCGCTCGCCCGCTCGGCATCTTCGGAGACTCCGTCACCACCGACCACATCTCCCCCGCCGGAGCGATCAAGATGGATAGCCCGGCAGGCCGCTGCCTCATTGAAAACGGTGTGGGTTTCGCGGACTTCAACTCCTACGGCTCACGCCGTGGCAACGACCGCATCATGACTCGCGGCACCTTTGCCAACGTCCGCATCAAGAACCTCATGGTCCCCGGCATCGAAGGCGGGATCACCAAATACTTCACCTCCGAGGCCCCGCATAAAATCCAACTCATGGCCGAGAGCCATGAACTCAAAAACGGCAGCATCTCCGGCCAGGCCATCACCAACGGAGGCCCCCCCACCCTCGCCATCTACGACGCCGCCGCCGTCTATCAGGAGGAAAAAGTCCCCACCATCATCATCGGCGGCGAAGACTACGGCATGGGTTCCTCCCGCGATTGGGCGGCCAAAGGCACAAACCTGTTAGGAATCAAAGCCGTCATCACCAAGTCCTTCGAGCGCATCCATCGCTCCAACCTCGTCGGCATGGGTGTGCTTCCGTGCAACTTCGTCAATAAGGATGACTACGAGAAAGTCAAAGGCCTCGCCGATGCCACCTTCGACCTCATCGGCATCGATAACGACCTCAAGCCCATGCAACAAGCCACCCTCAGGGTGCATCCTGCCAGCGGCGATTCCTTTGACATTCCCGTCGTTGTCCGCATCGATACCCCCGTCGAAAAAGACTATTACCGCGCCGGCGGCATCCTCCCCTACGTCCTCGCCCAGATTCTCGACTAACCGGAGCGCGGAATTCATTCCGCCAACCGGACCGCGGAATTCATTCCGCGCGGATCATCTGTTTTTCTCGCACCTCGATAAAGTTCCCACCGCTCATGGATTTTCCGCCGATCACCTTTCCAAATCTGATCTCATCGGGGCAATGAAGAACGCAGGCCGCCCCCAAGACCTGGCGGAGTTCCATGAACTCCGCCGTGTTGGCGGCGAATAAAACGATCCCAGCATTACATTCAGTAAACCGGAGGCTTGCAAACCTGCCCCTGCCGATGCTCTATTGTCACGTAAGGTTATAGGTAGTATTTCTTTATCGCCTGACCTACTCCATCCTTGGCGTCGAAAATACAAACGAGTCGAGGTTGACCCAGCCCAAGGAAAAGTAGTTGCCATTCGAATGTATGAACCGCCGCTCGGGGTTTCATGAATCCCAATGTGGAAGACTTGATTTTGAAATCCCGCGAATCTCGTACACTCTCCAAGCGAATCACCGTTCATTCAGCATTCACCGAGTTGGGCTATGCTGATGCCGCTATTCTGAACTCCGCCGCAGGAAAACATCTGATTTTCACGGATGATGGGCCGCTCCAAGGCATGGCATGGAGTACCGGCGTTGATGTTCTCCCTTACCAGTGGCTGCGAGGTGTGTAAAAGTGGCCAGCATATTTGCCACATGACCACTTGCCCCACCGCTTTTACCATCCGTCCTGCTTTTTCTTGCCCGTTCCAATACGGACCGCCACTCTTCGCGCGTGCCGGATGAAAACAACGTGAACTCAATGACTGAGCTCCTGCGGGCGATCGAGGCGGGCGATTGCTCTGCCATTCTCGCCTCTGCGGAGGACGTTCACTACGCAGACCTTGCCCACCTTTACGAAAATCTCGACGACGAGAAACGCGATCTCTTCCTCAAGACCATCGGCCCTGAACTCGCCACCGATCTGGTGGCGGAACTCCCCTACCCGCTCATCGAGGGGGCCTTGGATCATTTCAAGCCCGCCCAACTCCGCGTGCTCCTCGGTAATCTATCCGATGACGACCGGGTGGACGTTTTCCAGGTCGTCAGCGAGGAGGCACAGGTCCGCTTCTTCAGTCTGTTAGGCCCGCGCGACAAAGAACTCACGCGCAATCTCCTCAAGTATGAGGAAGATACGGCGGGTGGCCGGATGACCACCCACGTAGGAAGGATCACCGCGGACATGACGGTGAAGCAGGCCATCACCGTGCTGCGCCGGGATCGCGAGGACGCGGAAACGCTGGCCCGCATCTTCGTGGTGGATGCGCAAGGCCGCCTCGTCGGCAAAGTCCGTCTGCGTGATCTGGCTTTCAGCACTTGGGACACGCCCATTTTCGACATCATGGAGGAGGCGGATGAAACCATCCTCGCCTCAGCAGACCAAGAAGAAGCGGCCCGCACTCTTTCCAAGTATGACCTTGTGGTGCTGCCCGTCGTTGACGAGTTCCACCACTTGTTAGGGGTGATCACTTACGATGATGCGTTGGAAATTCTCCAGGAGGAATCCACCGAGGATATTGAAAAACTCTCCGGTATCGGCGGCGAGCAATCCGAAGTTTCGTATCTCAATACCAGCGTGGCGCTCCAGTACCGCCGCCGTGTCGTCTGGCTCGTTGGACTGGCGTTTCTATCGGTCGTCTCCGGCTATGTGATGTTTCGTTTCAGTGAGGTGTTGGAAAAGGCGTTTGTACTTTCCTTGTTCCTGCCGATGGTGGTGGCCGCAGGTGGAAACTCAGGGGGACAAGCCGCCACCATGGTCATCCGAGCGATGGCACTCGGGGAGATCCGCACGGGAAACGCGCTGCGCATTGCTTGGAAAGAAGCCCGCACCGGCATGGCGCTGGGAATCACCCTCGGCACCGTCATGTCTGCCTTCATTTGCTTCATTCTTCCGCATTTCCAAAAATCCACCGGCTCTCATTTCGGCTTCTTCCATCTCTCCATGGCCGTCTCCTCCGCTCTCGCGATTCAGGTGTTCTCCGCTACGGTGTTGGGCGCACTGCTGCCCATCTGTGCCCGCGCCATCAAGCTCGATCCCGCCGTGGTCTCCGCCCCCTCGCTGGCCTCCACGGTGGATATCTCAGGCATGTTGATCTACTTCTCAATCGTCGGGGCGATTCTCCACTTGCACTGAGCTAAATATTTCCTGAAAGGCTCCATTTTATGAATCATACCCAATCCATCACCACCCGGCTATCGGTCATGATGTTTCTGGAATTTTTCATCTGGGGGGCGTGGTTCGTGACGATTGGGGTGTTTTTGAGACAAGGTGTGAATTTCGAAGCGGGTATCGGCACGGCCTACTCGGCAGGCCCCCTCGCCGCGATCGTGGCGCCGATTTTTCTGGGCCTCATTGCGGATCGGTTTTTCCCAACGCAGTGGGTCCTTGGTGCGCTCCATCTGATTGGCGGAGTGTTCATGCTATTGGTTCCTTGGTCGATCAGAAGTGAGCTGGCCGGCCAAACGGGGATGTTCTTCTGGGTGCTTTTCGCCTACACACTCTGCTACATGCCCACGCTGGGACTCACCAATTCATTGGCCATGCGGCATATCCAAAACCCGGAAAAGCAATTCCCCATCATCCGTGTGTTCGGAACCGTTGGCTGGATCGCCGCGGGATTTTTAGTAGGCGCCGTGCTCAAGGCGGATGCCAGTGCCCTGCCGATGCAGATCGCGGCGGGTGCGAGTTTTGTATTGGGAATTTTTTCATTTTTCCTGCCCCACACGCCGCCTTTGGGAAAGGGCCAGAAGATGAGTATCTCGCAGGCGCTGGGTCTTGAGGCCATCGGCATGCTCAAGGATCGCAGTTTCCTCATCTTTGCCCTCGCCTCATTGCTCCTTTGCATTCCCCTGCAAGCTTACTATGCTTATGCCGCCACCTATATCACGGATGCGGGCTTCGCCTCGGCGGCGGGCACGATGTTTTGGGGCCAGATTTCCGAGATCTTTTTCATGCTCATCATCCCCCTCCTCTTCGCCCGCCTCGGTGTGAAGTGGATGCTTGCCGTAGCCATGGCGTGTTGGGTATTGCGCTATGCCCTCTTCGCCATCGCAGCGCCGGATGCCGTGCGATGGATGATCTTCGGTGGCATCCTGCTTCATGGCATTTGCTATGATTTCTTTTTTGTCATCGGCCAGATCTATACCGATAAAAAAGCCCCGGCCGCCATCCGCAGCCAGGCGCAAGGTTTCCTCATCGTGCTTACCCAAGGCATCGGCATGTATCTCGGGGCCAAACTCAACACCGCCTATTTTTCCCACAAAATTGGAACTGCCAGCGGCAGCGAAGCACTCGCTCTCTGGCCATCGTTCTGGTGGTTCCCGGCTCTTTTGGCCGTGGGCATCCTCGTGCTGTTCCTCGCCTTCTTCCGCGATAAAATCACACCGTCTCAAAACTAGCACCCTTTTATTCAGATGCCTCCTATCCGCATTCTCTGTATCGGTGCCGGCCATATGGGCCGCTCTCACGCGCTTGCCTATCATCAGATTTCAGGGTTTGAAATCTGCGGAATCGTCACGCGTTCCCAAGCTTCAGCCGCCGCTCTCAATCTAGAACTCGGTAGCAGCTACCCGACCTTTACCGATTTCCACGCTGCTCTAACATCCACGCGGCCTGATACCGTTTCCATTTCCACTTACCCGGACACCCATGCCGAGTATGCCGAGGCCGCATTCGATGCGGGCTGTCATGTGTTT
>JBBRIB010000138.1:0-7424 GCA_038221745.1 Verrucomicrobiales bacterium | reverse complement strand
CTTCCATGAGAAAGGTGGGGCCTTGGATGCGGTAGTAGTAGGGGTCGCCCAGCTTGAGGCCACCTGCCCAGCCGAAGCGGATTTTATCGATGCCGGCGGCTTCGATTTTCGCCATGTCAGCGTCTGCGAGGTCTTTGCGGTAGCGGCCGGTGTATTCGGAAATGAGCTGGAGCAGGGCGGTGCGCTGCGCCCCGGTGAGGGCGGTGCCGGGGATGCCGACGGGGTCCAACATGGTCGCTTGCCGGAGCTCGCCGCTGAGGATTTCCGCCGGGGCTTGTGGGCTGAAGATGACTTCATTTTTGCCGCTGGCAACGAGGCTGCTGACGAGGGTGCGGGCGAGGTCCTCTTCGGCAGCGAGGATGCGCAGGCCGGTGAGCGCTCCTTGGCGGACCTCGCCGGGATTGGTGCCGAAAAACGAGGGGGTGAGAGAAACTTTTTTCCCCTCCACGTAGGTGAAATTCAGGGAAACATGGTGGCCTTCGAAGCGCCAGCCCCAACCCTTGGGGTCGCCTGGGGTGCCGAAGATGGCGACGAAATAGCGCAGCGGATCGCGGACTTCGGGGCGTTTTTCAATTTCGGCGAGGATGGCTTCCAGGCCCATGATTTGGGTCACTTTAAGTTGGCCTTTCTCGCTGAGCGTCGCTTCAAGGAGCATTTTTGCGCCATCACGCTGGGCCTCGGTCATTTCCTTAAAGGGCAGGCCGGCGCGGTCCCGCGGGGTGTAGCGGAAGTTTTCCCGCTCGTCATGGGTAAGAGGGAGCGCGGCCTTGCTGCGCTGATTCGCATCCAACGAATCGAGGAATTGTCGGGCAGTGGCGGCGATCAACGATGGCTGCGAGTCTTTGGCCGCAAGAGGCAATACGAGAACCAAAGCGATGAGGAGGTTTTTCATGAGGAGAAAATTCAATCATCACTGAAACTGCCGGGCAAGTGGCGATCTTTCGAGAAACTTGTGCCTTGCGTCGCATGGGGATTGCCCCTCACGATCTGTGGCGTGACGCGACACCGCACCGACGACCTTCGAATTACTGGCCTGAACCCGCTGATTTCCCCAGCGGTGCTGGCGTATTATTTACCGCTGTCCGAGCAAGCGTCCGAATTGGTGGCAAGCGCGAGGGAACAGGCCGATGCGATTTTACGGGGGGGGGATGATCGGTTGTTAGCGATCGTCGGCCCGTGTTCGATCCATGATCCGGAATCTGCGATTGAGTATGCGAAGCGTCTGAAGGATGAGGCCAAGCGGCTGGAGAAGGACGTATTTGTGATCATGCGTGTTTATTTTGAGAAGCCGCGGACGACTGTGGGCTGGAAGGGCTTGATCAATGATCCGGGCTTGGACGATTCTTTTGATATCAATCAAGGGTTGCGGATTGCCCGGGGTTTGCTGCTGGAGTTGGCAAACATGGGAGTGCCCGCAGGGACTGAATTTTTGGACACCATCACTCCCCAATACATCGCGGATCTGATCGCTTGGGGTGCGATCGGCGCGCGGACGACGGAATCTCAGATCCATCGTGAACTCGCATCCGGACTCTCAATGCCCGTGGGTTTTAAAAACGGCACCAGTGGCTCGATCCAAATCGCTCTGGATGCCATCCAATCTTCCTCGCGGCCGCATCATTTTCTCTCGGTTACGAAGCAAGGGGTCTCCGCCATCGTCTGCACGGCGGGAAATGAGTCGTGCCACCTTATTCTGCGGGGCGGGAAAACCGGCCCGAATTACGAAAAAAGCGACGTGGATGATGCGGCGGCGATGCTTCAGGAGCAAAATTTACCAGAGTCCGTGATGATCGATTGCTCCCATGGCAATTCCATGAAAGACTATCATAATCAGCCTTTGGTCGCAAAAAACGTGGCCAAACAAATCGCCGGCGGGTCCAAGGTGATCACTTCGGTGATGATCGAATCCAATATGGTGGAGGGCAACCAAAAGCTGGCCAAGGATTTGACGACCCTCACCCGCGGTCAATCGGTGACGGATGCGTGCATCGGCTGGGACGATACGGTTGAAGTCCTCAATGGCCTCGCCGAAGCGGTCCGAAGGCGCCGGGAAGCCTGAGATTCAGGAGAGGAGGATTGGGCTTGAATTTGTTTTGTCGGTGAGGAAAGGCGGATAATCAAAGAAACTGAAATTATTTTTCTCGCGACTTGCGATAAGCCAGGCAAGCAGCCAACCTGAGGCCGTCTTCCACCAAGGATCATGGATCTAACCAGTGACTCATCACAAAGTGTCATCACTTGCCGTAATAGTCAGGGTGCGGAATTGACCGCAAATTTACTGAGTGTCAAACGTTACTCGGTCGTTTTCGAGGTCTATAACCCCTACAGTATCTTGCAGTTATCGGAAGTTTTGTCCGATTTCCGGATCATGGCGTCGCGGCGCATGCTTTACCAAGGCAAGGCGGTTGTGAGCAATTTGCTGAACACGGGCCTTGTCCTCGTTTGTGAAGCCATGTTGGATGAAGGCTGGATCGAAGTGGATTTTCTTTCGAGTCTGGCGAGTGGCCAGGCGGTAGGTGGAGAGTCGAACTTGTGTGCGCAGTTCGGTAAATTCATGACCGAGTGGAAGACCGCCAATCAAGTGCGCGACCCGTTCAAGTTGGTGGTGGCGGATCTTTCCAGCATGCTGACCGGGGTGCAGCAGTGGCTCACTGGAGTGGACGTGGGGATCCGCACGACGGTCACGCGGCGGCGGGAGGATTTCGAGCAGGAAATTTTCGCAGGAATCGAAAAACGGGTGGTGGATGAAGTGCTGCCGCCGATGGAAAAGTTTGAGGGTGTTTCCCAGGAAGTCAGTGAAGATGAAATTCCCGTGCACAAGGCATACGTGCGCCGCGCATTGCATCCCATCGTCCTCTGCTCGCCATTTCTTTATCGCACCTACACCAAGCCACTCGGCTACGCGGGCGACTATGAGGTGGTGAACATGATGTTGAGAAATCCTTATGAAGGTTCATCGGCATTTGCGAAGCTGTTGAACTATACTCTTTTGAATACCGAGCCGGTGGTCGCCCATCGCAACCGGATCGATTTCCTCATTGAAAAACTCCGGTCCGAGTGCGTGAAACGTGCGGGCAATGGAAAGGGGAAAACCCGTATCTTCAACCTCGCCTGCGGCCCCGCGATGGAAGTGCAGCGCTTCCTGAGGGAATGTGATGAGAGTGAGCTGGCGGAGATCGATCTTCTCGATTTCAATTCAGAAACCATCGAATATACCCGTGAGAAAATTCAGGAGGCGTGCACGAGCGGTGGCCGTGATACTGAGGTGCGTTACTTCCAGCGCTCCGTCCACCAACTTCTGCGGGCCGCCACCCAAGGCGGTGATGAGGAGTTCATGAACTATGATATTGTCTATTGCGCTGGCATTTTTGATTACCTCTCGCAGCGGGTATGCAAGCGTCTCGTCGAACTCTTCTGCACCATGATCCGGCCCGGGGGGATTGTGATCGTCACCAACGTTGCGGACAGCAATCCGCGCATGTCATGGATGGAATACGTGATGGAGTGGAACCTGATCTATCGCAATGAATCTGAAATGCAGGACCTCGTCCCCGAGTGGGTGTCCCTGAAAGGCACGTCGATCAAAGCCGATGCCACCGGAGTTAATCTTTTCTTGGAAATCCAAATCGCCGATGGTTGAAGAAGCGGAAAATCCTCTGGATCGGGAAGCCGAGTTACGCACCGCGTTCCGCGAATATGAAAGCGGGATCGCCATTGATGATGCGAGGCGGGCTGCGGCGTTTGCTTCGATTTTCATGCTTTTGGGCTGGTCGCTCGACTGGGTGGTCGTCCCGGAAATGGTTTCAACCTTTCTGTTGATCCGTGCGACCACCGCAGTGCTGTTAGGGTTGATCTTTTTCCGCCTGGGTGGCAGCCAAAGTAAGGTCGTTTCCCACTTGTACGCCCAGGGAATCGCGCTGCTGCCTTTGGTTTCCATCTGTACGATGATCGGTCTCACCGATGGGGGGAATTCCGTTTATTATGCCGGCTTGAATCTTATTCTGGTGGGGCTTTCGCTACTGATGAGATGGACGTTCAAGAATTCCCTGGCGATGGTTCTTGCCAGTTGGGCCTGCTATGCGGCCGCCGTTTATCTTTCAGCAAAGGTTCCGGATTTTCAAATTCTCTTTAGTAACTGTTACTTCATCGGCGTGACATCCGTCTTCGTGCTCGGCGGGAGTTTCTTTTACGAACGGCTGCGCTACAGCGAATTCCGCCTGCGGGCCGAGGTGGAGAAATCCAAGCTGTTGTTGGAATCGCAGAACCGGCAGCTCAATGAACTTGACGAAGCGAAGACTCGTTTTTTCGCCAACATCAGCCACGAGTTGCGCACGCCGCTCACCATCATGTTGGGAATCACCGAGCGCCTCCGGGCGATTCTTGCGCGGGCGAATCCGGATCCCACAATTCAGGAAATGACAGGGATGTTGGAGCAAAACGGGCTGCGCTTGCTTAAACTCATCGATGATCTCCTGGATCTCGTGCGCTTCGATACCGGGCATGCGGATGTGCATCGGGAAGCCACTCTCATCACCCCTCATTTCGACGGACTCCTGCGCTCCTTGCGCCACCTTGCCGAGCAAGATCGTGTGGCACTCATCTGGGAGTGTATTAGCGAAAGCGAAAGCATCATGCTGGATCGCGATAAATTTGATAAGATTCTGCTCAATCTCGTGATCAATGCCATCAAATTCACCCCATCAAGCGGAACCATTGAGGTGAAACTGCTGACAGGTGACGGCCAGCTGCGCCTGACGGTGGAGGATACGGGGGTGGGAATTTCCCCGGAGGTATTGCCCCGCATTTTCGAACGCTTCTGGCAGGTGGACAGTTCTACAACGCGGAAATTTCAGGGCGCGGGGATCGGCCTGGCCCTGGTTCGCAGTCTCGCAGAAGCCATGGACGGCGAAATCTCCGTGGAGAGTCAGGTGGGGCATGGAACCACTTTTACCATCCTCCTTCCGGCGGAAGTGGTGGATGCGGGTGCCGCTCCAAGCGCAAAGGTAGAAGCGATTGAGAATGGAAAAAACATTGCCAGCCTGCACAGACGGGCAGCCATGTCCATTCCTGGCAAAATGCAATCGAGTGCTGCGGTGCCGCTTAATCCCACTGTCACTTCGCCTCCTCCGATGATCGGTGGTCGCCCGAGCAGCGCCCGGCCGCTCGTCCTCATCGCCGATGATGAACCCGACATCCGCCGTTTCCTCAGGATGCAGATGGAAGACGTGGACATCATCGAGGCATCCGATGGAGCCGAGGCCCTGGAACTTGCCCGCTTGCGGCAACCCCAGATCGCTCTACTGGATCACATGATGCCGGAAATGGACGGAGTGGAGGTTTGCAGCAGGATTCGTGAAAACCATAGCACCCGTGGCATGTCTGTGATTGTTCTTACAGCACGCGCGGATGAACAAACCAAGCTTAGCGCCCTTCAGGCGGGAGCCAGTGATTTCCTCACCAAACCGTTTTCCACGGCGGAGCTTGCCTTGCGGCTTCAGAATCAAATCGCCATGGCCCGCATCCGCCGCGAGTTGGTGGACCTGAATTCAGAACTCAATCTGGCCTTGGAACAGATCAAGGAAAACGAGGTGGTCATGGTCCGCACGGAAAAACTCTCCGCGCTCGGGCGGATGAGCGCGGGCATCATCCATGAAATCAATAATCCGCTTAACTATGCAAATGCGGGAATCCACGCTCTTGCAACCTTTGCCAAACTCATTCCGCAAGCCGACCAGGAAGACTTCAGAGACATTCTCAAAGATATCCGCGAGGGCATCGAGAGGGTTTCACAAATCGTCATCGATTTACGAAAGTTCACCCGCGATGATGTTTCAACCTCGGGAGATGCGGATCTGCTGGAGATCGTCGGAAGGTCCCGCCGGATGGTGGGCCACCAAATGGGCAAGGACATCACCTTCAATCTAACAACACCAGACCATGCCATCATTAATGGCAATCCGAACCAGCTGGTGCAGGTGTTTATCAATTTTTTCCAAAACAGCATCGATGCCATTGAAATGCGCATCGCTGAACACGGCGGTGGACCGGGCTGTATCGATTGCGTGATCGAGGCCAAAAATGACCGCTGGCTGGTGGAAGTCCGGGACAACGGGATCGGCATCCCGCCTGAAAACCTGCAAAAGATTTTTGATCCCTTCTTCACCTCCAAAGACGTCGGAAAAGGCATGGGTCTGGGGCTTTCCATCACCCATCAGATCCTGCGCAGCCACCAAGCGGAAATCGAGGTGGATAGCAACATTGGCGAATTTACCCGTTTTCGCATTACCTTTCCTGGAGTCCGCTTCGGCTCTGATTCTTCGGAATCGGTTCTCGACCAAGCGCGATAAATCCCTTAACAACCCCTTGCGAGATTCAATATCAACTTCCCCAAACTGATTCCCATGAGTAACGAGATCGACACCTACGACTACCAGCGCTATGCCATCCTTTTTGTGGATGACGAGGCAAACACCCGTAAATACTTCAATCGTTTGTTCGGAGATAAATTCAGAATCCTTGAGGCGGAAGATGGGGTCCATGCTCTTGCGGTTTTCCGGCAACACGCCCACGAAATCGGCATCATCGTTACGGACCAACGGATGCCCAACGAGACAGGCGTGGCGTTTCTGGCAAAAATAGCGGACGATTATCCGGATATCATTAAAATCCTATCGACCGCTTATTCGGATATCGATGCCGCCATCGGATCAGTCAACCAAGGGGGGATTTTCCGCTACATCACCAAGCCATGGGACATTCCCCAACTGGAAGTGACTCTCCGCCGGGCCATGGAATTCTTCACCGTCAAGCGCGAGCGGGATGCGCTCCTTGGTGCCAAAATGCAAGCAATGGGCAATGTGCTTCTATCAAGCCGCCTGGCGGCGTTCGCACTTGCGCCAGTGTGTGCGGGGACTCCGGTCAATCGTGCTGCCGAGGCGATCGCATCTTTCGTGAAAATCGGCGTGGCCGGGCGGCGCACCGGTTCTGATGGAGACTCGGCGCTGCGCTCGCCAGACAGGGCGCGCTTGCATAGCCGCCAAGTGGCATTTGCTTCCGCATTGGAAATTCAGTTGCCGCTTGCTCTGGCAGTCGAGGGCGCGTCTGCCCGGGCCCTAGCTCTTCAAGCCGCCCTTGACAAGGCGGGTGCTTCCGGGATCACCCACACCCCAAGCAGTGGTGCCACCCGGCTCGCCAGTTCCTCGGATCCCACCCCTGTGCTGCTTGATGCCGTTCTCGGGCGCAATGAGGAGGTGACTGTGACTCAGGCATCCATTGGGGTCCTCGCTGCCTTGATGGCCGTCTATGATTCCAATCACGTGGCGCGCCGCATCAGAGGCGAAGGACTGACCATCGATATCACCGAGGCCACCCAGCCTTCAGCGGCCACCACACCGGGTGCCGAGGCGGCGAAATGGCTCATAGAT
>JBBRIB010000137.1:0-7439 GCA_038221745.1 Verrucomicrobiales bacterium | reverse complement strand
GGCTGCGACGGTCACAGACACGCCGCTACAGTGCGGTTCATTGGCTGCGACGGTCACAGACACGCCGCTACAGTGCGGTGCCAATGTGGGGATTGTAGCGGCATCTCTATGAGTGTCGTAGCGGATGAAGTGCGCGAAGATCTTCGGCGGTTCAGTGGCATCGACGGTCATAGACACGCCGCTACAGGGCGTCTCATTGGCATCGACGGTCATAGACACGCCGCTACAGTGCGTCTCATTGGCATCGACGGTCATCGACACGCCGCTACAGGGCATCTCATTGGCTGAGATGGTCACAGACAGGCCGCTACAGGGCATTTCATTGGCTGAGATGGTCATAGACACTCCGCCATGGACTGAATCGAAAAATCAATGAGAGGCAAGATCGAAGCGATCCAATTTCATGACTTTGTTCCAGGCGGCGATGAAGTCCTGGATGAATTTGGTTTCCGCATCGGCCGAGGCGTAAACTTCTGCGAGGGCGCGGAGTTGTGAATCCGAGCCGAAGATCAGGTCCACGCGGGTGCCGGTCCACTTGATGGTGCCGTTGGTGCGATCCCGCCCTTGAAAAACATCCGCAGCGGGCGAGGTGGGCAGCCAGACAGTGCCCATGTCCAGCAGGTTGACAAAGAAATCGCGAGTGAGCGCCTCGGGGCGGTGGGTGAACAATCCATGCTGGGTCCCACCCGATGGGGATTGCAACACCCGCAGGCCACCGATGAGAACGGTTAGTTCGGGGGTGGTGAGGGTAAGCAACTGCGCCCTATCAATGAGCAATGCCTCAGAGGTGACGGTGTATTTCGCCCTGAGGTAATTGCGGAAGCCATCCGCCATTGGCTCGAGCACGGCGAAGGAATCGGTATCGGTCTGCTCCTGTGAAGCGTCCATGCGCCCCGGTGTGAACGGGACGGAGACGTTGTGGCCGGCGTTTTTAGCGGCTTGCTCGACGCCCACACCACCCGCGAGGACGATGAGATCCGCAAGGGAAACCTGTTTTCCGTTGGTCGTGGTGTGATTGAAAGTCGCTTGGATGGATTCCAGAGCCGTCAGCACTTTGGCGAGCTGGGAAGGCTGGTTTACTTCCCAATCCTTCTGCGGTGCCAGACGGATGCGGGCACCGTTCGCGCCGCCGCGTTTGTCCGAGTTCCGATAGGTGGAGGCGGATGCCCATGCGGTGAAGACCAGTTCGGAGATTGTTAGAGCCGAGGCCTGGATCGTATTTTTGAGCGAGTCAATGTCCTGCGCATCGATCAAAGCATGGTCCGGGGCGGGGATCGGGTCCTGCCAGATGAGCTCTTCGGCAGGAACATCGGCGCCGAGGTAGCGCACGCGCGGGCCCATGTCCCGGTGGGTGAGCTTGAACCATGCGCGGGCGAACGCATCGGCAAACTCGGCGGGATTTTCCATGTAATGGCGGGAAATTTTCTCGTAGGCAGGATCGACCCGGAGCGCGATATCGGTGGTCAGCATGGAAGGGGAGATGCGTTTCGTGGCATCATGCGCGTGCGGCACCGTGCCCGCTCCGGCAGCATTTTTGGGAGTCCATTGATGGGCACCGGCAGGGCTTTTGGTCAGTTCCCATTCGTAGTTGAAGAGGTGTTCGAGGTAGTCGTTGCTCCACTCGGTGGGTTTGGTGGTCCAGGTGACTTCGAGGCCGCTGGTGATGGCGTCAGCACCTTTGCCGCTGCCGAAGCTGCTTTTCCAGCCGAGGCCTTGTTCCTCGATTCCGGCACCTTCCGGCTCGGACCCGACATGGGAAGTGGGCCCCGCACCGTGGGTTTTCCCAAAGGTGTGGCCACCGGCGATGAGGGCGACGGTTTCCTCGTCATTCATCGCCATGCGGCCGAAGGTCTCGCGGATGTCCCGCGCGGAGGCAAGCGGATCCGGGTTTCCGTCAGGGCCTTCCGGGTTTACGTAAATGAGGCCCATTTGCACGGCGGCGAGGGGATACTCAAGAATGCGTTCGTGCTTTTTCCCATCCGCCGAGTCGTCGGAGGTGAGCACCGCGCCTTCTTTTTCAACACCCTCGGAACCGTTCGTGTAGCGCTTGTCGCCGCCCAGCCAAGTGGTTTCAGCGCCCCAATAAACATCCTGATCCGGCTCCCACACATCCTCGCGCCCACCGCCGAAGCCGAAGGTTTTGAAACCCATGGTTTCCAGGGCGACGTTCCCGGTGAGAATCATGAGGTCCGCCCAGGAAATTTTCCGACCATATTTCATTTTGATCGGCCACAGCAATCTCTTCGCCTTGTCCAGATTGGCATTGTCCGGCCAGCTGTTGAGCGGGGCGAAACGTTGCTGACCACGGCCTGCGCCGCCGCGGCCGTCGCCTGTGCGGTAGGTGCCTGCGCTATGCCACGACATGCGGATAAAGAACGGGCCGTAATGGCCGAAGTCCGCCGGCCACCAGTCTTGCGAATCCGTCATCAACGCGGCGAGATCTTCTTTGACTGCGGCGAGATCCAGGCTCTTGAATTCCTCAGCATAATTGAAGTCCTCACCCATCGGGTTGGACTTGGGGGAGTGCTGGTGGAGCAGCTCCACCTTCAGGCGATCAGGCCACCAATCCTGGTTCGTCGTGCCGCCGCCGGCAGCGTGGTTGAAGGGGCATTTGGACTGAGTTGTATTTTCGTTCATTTGATTTCGAGTGGGGTTGGTTGGGAAATTGTTTCATCGATCATCCGCTTCGGGTGATCTGTCAGGCAGGCGGGACAGGTGCCCCAAAAAATGACTTCCGCTTCATCGATTTGGAATCCTGCGGGGTGGCTGCCATTCAGGCGATGCGCAGCGCCAATGGCACAATCCACATCAGTGGTTTTTCCGCAGCTGCGGCAGATGGCGTGGTGGTGGTTATCGCCCACGCGGTCTTCGTAGAGGGCAGGGGAGCCGGCGGGCTGGATGCGCCGGATGAGGTTGTTTTTCACCAACATTCCGAGCGCATTGTAAACGGCTTGGCGTGAAATGGTGCCGATTTGGGAACGGACCTCTTCGGCGATGGTATCGGCCGTGCTGTGCGGGCAGCCGGAGACCGCGCGCATCACGGCCAAGCGTTGGGCCGTAACGGGAATCTCATGTTGGCGAAGAATTTCTGCCGGATCAGTCACGGCGGTGAAGCTGCGCGAGTTCTGGACTCTGTCAAGAATTTGTCTGGGTCTATTTGCTTGAATTTCAATCGAACAAGCGACGCTCGATATCCGTCAGGACGGGCTTGGAAGTAAGCATGAGCGGATGGAGAATGACCGGGTATTCGAGATTTTCCGCGCGTTCCCAAATGGAGCTGGTGGGTGGGAGGATGATGAGGTCCATGGGCGTGCGGTAGGAGGTGATGGGAATTTTACCGAGTTTGGCCTCGGTCGCGGTGAGATCGGCGAGGAACTGGCTGCCGGGCCGCATTTCTTCGGCTCCTTTGCTGGGGTAGAGCCATGCGGCCCTGGTGCCGTGATGGGGTGAGGAAACGGTGATGAAGTTTTCACAACGGTTGGCTCCGTCCAGGCATTGAAGGTAATGACGGCTCACCAGGCCGCCCATGCTGAAGGCGACGATGCTCACAGGTTCTTTATCGCCGAATTTGGCATGGATGTCTTGTTGGAGTTGGCGGGCGAGTTTTTCCAATCCGCCGCGGCCGTCGCTGGGTGTCAGGCGGATGATGAGGCAGTTTGCCCCGCGCTTTTCAAGGCGTTTTTTCAGCACCCTGAAGGTGGAGCCTGTTTCAAGAAAACCATGCACAAGCACGATGTTTTTGCCGTCAGCCATCGGCGGAGTTCTGGCAGGCTGGCCTGTGGCGCAACCGAAGGCAAAAACGCTGGCGAGGAATGTAAGGAGTTTGCGGTTCATGCTGGTGGTGAGTTAGCCCGGCGGGCATTTCATCTGGCGTCCGCCTAGCAAGTGGATGTGGAGATGAGGCACCACTTCGCCGCCGTTGGATCCATTGTTGATGACGAGGCGGAAGCCATCCGCAGCGATTCCCTCGGCAGTGGCCACCCTGCCGGCAACGAGCAATAAATGGCCCAGCAAATTTTGATCGGCCTCCGTGGCGAGCGCGATGCGTGGGATGGGTTTTCGGGGAATAATGAGGACGTGGGTGGGCGCTTGTGGCGAAATATCGCGGAACGCCACGCACAGGTCATCCTCATGGAGAATGGTGGCCGGGATTTCCCTGTCGCAGATTTTTTCAAAGAGTGTCCTATCGCTCATGGGACAGGAGCTTGGCACATTGCCGGCGGCTTGCAAGGCGCGGAAATGGTGTTTGAAAAAATAAGCGAGGGGTGCGAATCTTGGAAATGCATTACGCGCACATCACCTGCCCAACTTGTTTTGAAGTCTTCGAAGTGGTGGTGCCGCCGCCCGAGGAGATGCCCACAGAAGTAGATTACGATTGCGAGGTATGCTGTCGGCCGATGTTGGTCGTGTTCACGGAAGAGGATGTCCATGCCAAGGGGCTGGCGGATTGAACACTGGACGCGGGCGCTTGCCCGGCCTACATCAAGGCGATGAACGTTCGCACCCGCTTCGCCCCTTCGCCCACCGGCTATCTTCACGTCGGCGGAGCACGCACGGCGCTTTTCAACTGGCTGTTCGCCCGCAGACACGGCGGGGTGTTTGTCCTACGGGTGGAAGATACGGATGAGGCGCGCAATAGCGAGGAGGCGCGGCAGGCGATCTTCGATGGGATGAACTGGCTGGGCCTTGATTGGGATGAGGGCCCGGAAAAGGGCGGTTCCTTTGGCCCTTACTATCAAAGCGAGCGTCGGGAAATCTACGATGCCTGGTTCGCAAAACTGCTGGCGGCCGGGCGCGTGTATGAAGACGACGGTGCCTGGCGTTTCCGTTTTGAGCGTAAACCCATCACCATGCACGATCTTGTGTGTGGTGAGGTGACGATTGATTACCGGGACGAATCCAACACCCCGGACATGGTGGTGAAGCGCTCGGACGGCTCCTATGTCTTTCACTTTGTAAACGTCGTGGATGATCTTGAAATGCAGATCACCCACGTGATCCGGGGGGAGGATCATTTGATGAATACGCCCAAGCATTTGCAGCTCATCGAAGCCTTCGGTGGCGCGCCTCCGCACTACGCGCACATTCCGCTGATTCTCAATCCGGATGGATCAAAAATGTCCAAGCGGGATGAAGGGGCGGCGGTGGGGGATTACCCGAGGCAGGGGTTTCTCCCGGCGGCGGTGGTGAATTTCATCGCGCTGTTAGGTTGGAATCCGAAGACGGATGAGGAAATTTTCACCTTGGCCCAATTGAGCGGGCGCTTTGCGCTGGAAGGGGTGAATAGGGCACCTGCGAGGTTTGATTTGGAAAAATGCAAGTGGATGAACCAACAGCATCTGCTCACGGAATCACTGGAAGATTTCGCGAGCGCCGCTAGACCTTTCGTGGTGGCGGCGGGCTTGCCTCTCGGCGATGATTTCGTCGCGATCATGGCGGCAGTGAAAGATAAGGTCCGGCTGTTAGGCGATGTGCCGGCGGCCGTGGATTTCCTACTGAAAGACGAGTTTGAATACGATGAAGAAGCCGTCACCAAAGTGCGCGGCAATGCGGCGGTGGGCGGACTTCTGGTGGCCCTCGCCACGGCTTTCGAGAATATCGGCGAGTGGTCAGCGGATCAGGCAAAAGCCTCGCTCAATGATACAGCGACGGCGGCGGGCGCGAAACCCGGGCAGCTGATGTTTCCTCTGAGAGTCGCGCTATCAGGCTGCGGTCACGGGCCGGATCTTGGAGTGATGTTGGATTTACTAGGCAAAGAACGTTGCGTGAAGCGGGTAAGTGATTTTGCTGCGATGCTCTAACCGAAAGATAGATCGATCCCACCCGAAATTACCCTGATGAAAGAAGTTTACACCTTCGAAGATCTTTCCTCCCGCGCCGTTTTGGACGCGGGGGCGGATAAGCCTGCTCGGTTGGCGGTGATCGGCCATCCGATCGCCCACTCGGCATCACCCCGGATGCATCAAGCCGCGCTCGATGCCTGCGGAGTGGCGGCACGCTACATCCGCATCGATGTCGAGCCGGGTCATGTGGCGGAGGCCTTCGAGCGGATGCGGGACCTTGGCTTCATCGGCTGTAATGTGACGGTGCCTCACAAGCTGGAAGCGATGGCGAATTGCGAGGTTTCTCCGGGGGCGAATGCGTTGGGTGCTGTCAACACGGTTTGTTTTGAAGGCGGCGTGACGCGTGGCTTCAATACGGACGGCCCGGGATTCAGAAACGCGATTGAGGATGATTTCGGCATCGATCTTGCCTCATTGAAAGTGGTGATACTCGGCGCGGGAGGTGGCGCAGGCCAAGCGATCGCCACGCAATGTGTGATGCTCGGCGTGCCAAAGCTGGTGGTGGTGAACCGTAGTTTGGAAAAACTTGGGCCACTGGTGGAACGGATGCGAAATCACGGTTCACGCTCCGAGGTGATTGCGCTTTCCTTCGAAGATCTTGCCTTGCAAGAACATTGCCTGGGCGCGGATCTCATCGTGAATACTTCCTCGGTAGGTCTTAAAGCGGGGGATCCTTCGATTTTGCCTGGCTCCTGCCTCAGGGCGGAGCACTTGGTTTATGATACGATCTATCAACCTGCCGTAACACCGTTGTTGGCTGTGGCGATGTCGGTGGGTTGCCGGACATCCAATGGATTGAGCATGCTGATCAACCAAGGCGCGCTTGCTTTCCAATATTGGTTTCCCGAGGCACAGCCGCTTGCGGTCATGCGCAAGGCATTGGGTCATTTATCCGCAGGCTGAGCAGCAGGTGAAACGCCGGGCGAGTCATCTGAATACCAATGGCAAGCGATGACTTTTTCAAGTTCAAACTTGCGGCCATCCTCGCTCTCGGACCTTCTCACACGGATGCGCACGCGGATGAAGTCGGCAGGATCTTCATTCTCAAGTTTGACTCCGAAGGGTCTTTCCCCCGCTTTTTCTAAAGCAAAAGCCGCATCTAGCAATTTTCCGTCATCACTGTCTCGCTTGACGAGAAACTCAGGGGATTGGGGACCCGTTTCGCCGGGATTGCCAAAACGGGGCGCGTAGAAAACAAGGCTGATGTCTTCGGCCGCTTTCCGCTCTTCCGCCAACCGTTCCCGCGCGAGTAAACGAAATTCTCCGACGACCGGGCCGCTTCCCGCAAGAAACAATGGCCATGGGTAGTCGCTGAAGCGGACGAAGTGATCCCAATCCAGTCGCCATTCGTTGGAGTCTTCCATGAAAACAGCATCGACTTCATAGCCGTCCGTGGAAGTCCAGGTGGTTTCCAGGGCTTTGCCTTTCGGGAGATCAAGCACGGCGCTGCCGGAATTTTTCAGGGTGGCGGGATCGATGCGTGGCACGGGATTGAGACTATAAAACAGCGCCATCTTCTTTGCGGTGGCAATGGGATCCCGGACAAATTGGTTGCGTTGCTCAGGGGCCGTCGCGGCGATGAATCCTGATAGATTC
>JBBRIB010000136.1:0-7556 GCA_038221745.1 Verrucomicrobiales bacterium | reverse complement strand
TGTTTTATGAAAGCGGTGTAAACCTCCGAAGGGATATCCAGCAGACTATAGTCCTTCGAGGAAACAAACAGCAGGCTCTGTTTGCCTTTTCCCAACAGCTCATTCTCCGAGCCGAAGATCTGATGTTCCAGCGTGCAGAATTTCCGATTGAAATCCGCCACCTTGATTTTTATGGTGATGGTATCAAACTCGCGCGCCTCGCGCACGAATTTGTGCTCGTATGAGCGGGTGAGGATGTAGAATTTCGTGGTCTTCAGATCAAAGTCCGGCATCGCAACATTGAAGAACAGCTCGCGGGTTTTCCCGACGAACAAGCCATACATTCCGAAGTAAACATTGCCCACGGAGTTTGTATCCTGGTAGGTGGCGATCATCGAGTAAACAAACCATTTACCCTCGAAATGCCCGCCCAGCGCATGATGATCCTGCGGTGCCACCACCTCTGAGGCGGTCGCAACGTTCACTGTTTTTGCAATGGCTTTGAGCGCTGGAATCTCGGATGCCGCTTCCATCACCTCACCCGCACGCTCGGTGACGACTCTAAGAAGATCGGCATTGAAAACGAGCCACATCACATAGATCAAAGGAAGGATGGAGCCCAAGATCAACAGCGGTGTTTGACCATTGAGGTAGCCGAAGGCAAAAACCACCAGCGACATGCTTGCCATCGAGAACATCCTGATCTGCGGCAGGGGTTGTTGGGAATTTGGCACATAGCAGCGGGCGATCGCCAGGGCGGCGTAACCGACAAAGAAAGAGGCGTAAAAGATCATGAAATACTCCAGCTCCAGCTTGAGAACCAGGCCTGCCAGAGTGATCAGCCCGATGATGGCAAATGTCGGAATCGGCGAGCCGAGGATCTGTTTCGGAATTAGGGAAACGAGCATGTTTTCGCTCTTCTCCACATTCTTTTCAAGGAACCATTTCAGGGCGACGTAGCCGCTATCCAAAGTCGTCAAGGCGCAGATGGATAAAAACATGAAGTAGGCCGCAGGCACCCAGTTTGCGACGGCTGCGTCGGGTTCTTTCACATACTTGGTGATCAACTCATGGGCGTAGTTGAAACCGTCCATGCTTGATTTGAGATCCAAGGGTTTGCCGATTTTCGCCATCACCCAGTAGGCGAGGCAACCATGAAACAAGAGCATGAGAAAGAAGATCGATCCTCCAAAAAAGTAACTGGAGCGAATCGAGGTTCTTTCCCGATGAATCTGTATCGCCCGCTGCCAATGTTGCAAGTCCAACCAGGGTCCGACCAATAAACCGATCACAAGTGGGATGGCATACCCAAAGAAGCTTGGCCCTTCCCACTGCTCGGGATTGGGTGCTCCCCATTTCATGACATCAGGCATCACCGGTTTGAGACCGGTCAGGATCATTCCCACGCTCAGCACCAGGAGGCCGCCTAACAGCCCATGGCTGACTTTGATTTTTCCAATTCCGAATTCCTCGCCAAACAGACAACCCGCCGCGAGAATCACGAAGATGATCAAACAAATATAGATCCAGAGCAGCGGACCGGATACGCCGAGGATGGGGACCAGCATGTACTTCGTGAGCGCGAACACCGTCAACGTGAGCGCGACGATTTGGTAGAGATAGAGGATCAACCGAAAGGGTTTCGAGAACTTGTCGAAGAAGATTGCCAAGGATTCCTGACCGCCTGCGTGCCGTTTCGCCACGATCTGGGTCAGAAAACCGAAAAGCATCAGGCCCAGCGCATTGGGAGCAGCAAACATCAGCAAGCCCTGGAGCCCGAACATGAAGGTCATTTGAACGCTGAAAAAAAGCCCCAGCCCCCACATCCATGACAAGGCCACCGAATTCCCCCAAAGCAGCGCGTTTAACCAGCGAAAGTTCATAAAGGAGCCAAGGAACGCCGAATTACTCGTTGGGGCAAGCCAAGATTGTGCAGGAAATTTTCGGTCACCGGCTGATTTCAATGTTGGCAAACCAGGGGAAATCCCGCAGAAAATGCCCTATTGGTGGAAAAAGACCCCGCTCGGGGCCTGCCTGAGGGCCTATTTCCGCCTCCTTGTTGAGAATTACCATTGAAGCCTCTGCATCCAGCCCCTTAACTCCGCCCAACCCAACGCCCGCATCCGCAAAATTTCATGATTGAGAACATCCGCAAATACACCGGCCTGACCATGGTGATCCTCGTGATCCTTTTCGTCAGCTTCCTTTTTCTTGACTCCAGCTCCATGAGCAACATGGGAGGCACGAGCATGTTCAAAATCGCTGACCGCACCTACAGCGATAAGGAATACCAATCGCTGGGTGCCGGCGCTTACGAACTCACCTCGGGATTGGCGCGCTCGGGGGATTTCGGGCTCTATCAGTTCCTCATGAGCATGTCCACCGGGGCCACCAGCCAGCAGGACGCTCCCGAAAAATTCTTTATCGGCAGGATGATCCTCCGCCAAGCGAAGGAGGAATTCGGAGTCTATCCGGGGGACGATGAGATTTCGGACTACATCAAATCCCTGCGCGCCTTCGCCGGAGCGGATGAAAAATTCGATGTCGAAAAATACGGCAGCTTCATTGAAAAGGGCATCGGGCGCTTCGGGCTGACGGAGAAAGACGTGCGGGAGTTGGCATCCGATGTCCTCGCCTCTCAGAAAATCAATACCATCGTCGGCTCCGGCCTCGCAGTGGATCGGAACGCGGTCGCCCAAAACCTTGCTCTCGATAACCAGCAGATCAGCGGGGAGATCGGGCGTCTCGACCTCGCCCCTTTCGAGGAGAAAATCCAGCCGACCGAGGAGGAGATCAAGACTTACTGGGAGGTGATCAAGGACGCTTTCACCACCGAACCCCTCAGGAAATTCACCTACGTGATCATCACCCCGAATCTTCCTGCTGAGCCAGAAGCAGAAATAGAAGCCCCACCAACCATCGCTGATGCCGCAGCCAGCCCGGAAGTGAAAGCCGCTGCCGACAAGAAAAAGGAAGAGGCAAAAGCCAAGCGCGCCGCTGATTTCGCGGAGCAACGCCGCAAGAAACAACTTGAAACGGATGCCCTTGTTTCTACTTTCTATGATCAACTCGCAGAGAAAAAAGGCGCTGCTTTGGAGGAACTTGCCAAGGCGAACGACTGGGAAGTGAAGACTACCGAACTCTTCGCGAAAGCGACCCCACCGAAGGAACTCGATATCGACCTCCGCGCCTCCAGCAGTGGAGGAAAGGCGGCGGAGATACTTTTCCAAATCCAGGAAACAAAGGATCCATTCTCGAAAATCTCGCCAGCCATCGCCATCGGTGAAAACCAATGGCTCATCGCAAGAATCGACGGGGAAGAAAAGTCCCGCACCAAGACCTATGATGAAGCCCGTGCCGATGCCCGCGCCCAATACATTTCAGAAAAGGCCGTGGAAGCTCTCAAAACTGCTGCGAACGAAGCGGTGACCAAAATCAAGGCATCGATCACCTCAGGGAAATCGTTTGCCGATGCTGCCAAAGAAGCCGGGATCTCGGAAACCAAAGCGTTCACGTCCATCATCAGCACCTATCGCCCGGATACGGCCACCGAGCCGCAGAACCTCTTCCAAACCGCACGCAATGTCGATCCGGGTTCCCTCTCCGATGCGATCATCGAGTCTGACCGCGCCTTCATCGTTCAAGTTTCCAAGCGCGAAGTCGTCAAGGAAGCCAATGGTGCGACCCGCCTTGATAGTGAGGTGAAAAACCGCAGCACCCAGAATGAAACCTTTGCCTTCTCCGCATGGTTGAGCGCTCGCGTGGATGCTGCCAAAGTGGAGACTCTTTACAAGCAACGATGATTCAGCAGGCGCTCTGAAATCGCCCTACCTATTACAGCATGGATACACTTCACGACCTTTTCGATGAGGCCAATGGCCACCTTGCTGTAGGTGAGCTTGAGGAGGCAATAATCTTCTATCGTCGTTGCGTAACTCTGGACCCCGACTTCTTCGATGGTTGGCACGCCCTTGGAATGGCCCTCCTGAAAACCGGGCAGACCAAAGAAGCCATCGGCTGCGGCCTTCAAGCCGTCACCCTCCAGCCAAACGACCTCCTCGCCTGGACAGGTCTCTCCCAGATGTACGTCCGCGATGGCAATATCCCGGAAGCCGAAACTGCCAAGGGAAATGCCCGCATCCTCTCACTCGGTGGGAAAATTGTTAGGTGAGCGGGCGGCTGAATCGAAGAGTTCTTGAGTGCCAAGGGTGCAACAACTCCACACGGATCTTTTGTTTTCCGTCGATATCGAAGGTCGTGAGACATTGCTCTACCTGCTTTTTGAGCATCAGAGCAAGGTTGATCCCACAATGCCTCTTAGGCTGTTAGGCTATATTTCGGAAATTCTTAGTCAGAAGTTTCAAACAAATGGACTTCCGCTTCCCCCGGTTTTGCCGTTTGTGTTTCACCAGGGCCCCGACGCATGGAATGTTTCTACAGCCTTCGAAGACCTGTTTGATTTGCCTGAAGAAATCGCCACGGATTTGTTGCCTTATCTCCCGAAGTTTCACCATGCACTCTTGGACCTGAGCCGCTTCAATCCCGTCTTGGAGGAGGACGATGTCCAGTTAAAGATCATTTTACAGCTGATGAAGCTGGCCCGTGAACGAAATTTAGTGGAATTTTTCAGGTGGCTTGCCTCGGATTTTTCACGGCAAGTTTCAGACCGTCTTTTGGGCACGCTTTTATTGTATGCGCTGCATGCGGATAGCGAGATTGACATTGAGCAGATCTTCCACCCTGTCTCGGGAAATAAAGAACTTGAAACTCGCACCATGTCCGTCGCAGAAAAATTGATCGCCAAAGGAATCTCCCAAGGAATTTCCCAAGGAGTCACCCAAGGAGTCTCCCAAGGAGTCTCCAAAGGCCTTTGGATCGGGAAAATTCTCGTGATGGAGGAGCTTCTTGAAAAACCTCCAAGTGGTCGCGAGCACCTCGAAGTCATGAGTCCATCAAAATTGGAGGAACTTTATCAAGGCCTCCATTCAGAGTACGGGAGGCGCTTCAAACGCCCTTGATCAGCAGGGCCATTTACCTCTCGAAGCACTTGTATTCGAGCTGCGGTTCCAGTTTTCCGACGCAATCGGGATCCAGCAAGATCACCCGGCCCATTGGGCAGCCCAAAAGTTCAAGAATCTTTTGCTCATCTACCCGGCAATTGGCTCGAAATCTGCACACTTGAGTTCTTGCATTCTCTCCGAAGAGCAGTTAGGAAACTTCCGTTCGTGAAAAAATTCACCCAGATTTTTTGTTTATTGATACTGCTTCAGCCCTTTGCTGTCCAAGCACAGGCTCCCGTTGCCGCGGCACCACCCACAGGGGGGCAGAGCGCGGGTGAGCTGTTGGCCACGGGTGAGGCGGCCTACAATGTCGGTGAATGGCAGCTTGCGGTTGATCGGTTTTCGGCATTTATCAAAGACTTCGGCAGCCTTGAGGGAACGGCGGGGGCGGTGGCCAAAGTCAAACCGCTGCTTGCGATCTGCCAGGTGCGCCTGGAAAACTTCGGTGAAGCTCTCACCTTGCTGGACGAGGTTCTTAGAAGCGCGGATCTGGACCCGAAGCAACGGGTGGATCTGGTTTACTTCGCTGGAGTGTGCAACCTCCGCACTGGGAATCAAGAAGCGGCGCGCAAGCATTTGGGAGAAATTTTCCTGGATCCAAAAGTGGAACGGAGCCGCCGCATGGAATCACTCGTGCTCGGCGGAATGAGCTATGTGATGGAGGAAAATTGGAAGGAATGCATCACTTTCTTCAAAAAACATACCGATGAAATCGCCGCCTTCAATCCAGAAGCTGGAGCGCGAGCCAAGATTCTCCTGCTCCATGCATTGATGAAGGAAAGCTTGTGGGCGGATGCTGCTGCGATGGCCCGTTCCATTCACGAGCAAATGGACCAAACTCGCCAAGTGGTAACATTTTCATCCCAACTGATCGAGCTGGGTGACCGCTTGTTGGAAGATGGCAAACTCCACGAATCCATCTCGGTTCTCCGGATGGTTCCAACAGCGGCGGAAATCCGCGAAATGCAAACCCGACAATTGTTCGATGCGGAACTAGAAATGAAATCCGCCGTCGCCGCGAAAAATCCCATTCGCGCCTCTCAGGTCAAAACCGCCCTTGCCGAGATGCAGCGTGAACTCGAAGCCTTCGAGAAAATTTCCCAATTCGATAGTGCCGCTCGCTTGCGCATGGCAGGTGCCTATTTCCAGCTTGAGCGCACTCGTGAGGGAGCACTGATCCTTGATCAAATGGTGCGCCAAATGGAACCGGACCCCATCGTCGAGTCTGCCACGGCCTCCCTGATGCGGGCGTGGATGTCTCTGGAACGCTACCCGCGCGCGGTGCGCACGGCGGATCTCTATCTCGAGCGCTTTGCCGCATTGGCGGAAAAGCCCAATCTGGCGGATATCATGTTTCTTAAAGCCCAGGCACTTGAAGGTCAGTTCAAACATCAGGAAGCTGCGGATGGCTACCACCAGGTGGCGATCCAGTTCGCGGACAAGCCCATCGCTGCGCAGGCGAGTTTCATGGAGGCCTATAACATCCTCCAGCTTGAGAACTACAAGCAGGCGGGAACCATGTTGGATCGCCAGCTCAAGCAATTGAAAAAGACCGATTCCGTCTGGCAACACGTCTTCTTTTGGCGGGCGATGGCTTATTATTTTGATCAACGCTGGGAAGAAGCCAGAGATCTGCTTGTTGAGTATATTAAAGCAGCCAAAGAAGACGAGACGGTGGGGCAGGACTATCTCGATGATGCCTCCTTCCGCATCGGCTATAGCTATTTTTCCGAAGCAAACTATCCAGACGCTATCAAGACTCTAAATGAGTTTTCTACCTCTTACCCTCAAAGCGAGTGGATGGGAGAAGGGCTGCTCACCCTCGGTGATTCCTTCGCCGCCGAAGGTGACCTGGATGATGCGGATCAGACCTATGCGAAAATCGGGATCGAAGCACCCGGGTTTCACGATGAAGGATGGATGAAACGGGGTAACCTCCTCAAACTTAAAAAAGACCACCAAGGGATGAAAAAACTTTTCACCGCCTTCCTCGAAAAACGCCCCGATAGCCCACGGATCGCCGAGGGCTTGCATTGGCTTGGCTGGGTCGCCAAACAACAAGGTAAAGTCCAGGAAGCTCGCGATATCTATCAGGATGCCATCGGTCGATTTGGCAACGATACCGTCCGCCCCGGGCTGGAAGAAATGTTTATCGGTCTGCAAGGTTTCTATCCAGGCGAGCAAAAAACGGAACTTGAAACTCTACTTGGGGATGCCCTCGTCAAAGCCAAAGCCAGTCAGAAGAAACGCCTTGCCACCCGCCTCGGATGGGCACTCTCGCAGCTTCATCTTTCTAATAAATCCAAACCTGCCGAACTCCGCCTTCAGGATTCCCAAAATGCCCTCATCGCCCTTGTTCCGGAAGTCGATCCCAAGGAAACCGCGCCCCGTATTCTAGCGGATGTGGGTGATGCCCTCACCACTTCGGGTGATTCTAACAACGCGACCCTGATTTACCAGGGTTTGCGCAAATGGTGGCCGCGTGCTCCTGAGCGAGATCGTGCCTACGCCGGCCTC
>JBBRIB010000135.1:0-7596 GCA_038221745.1 Verrucomicrobiales bacterium | reverse complement strand
GTTTCCCTTACAAGAGCCCCGCGTCTTCGTAAGCATGCCCACCAGGAAAACACCCAGCAAGGAACCACAAGTATAGCCGAACGACCCCAGCACGATGGGAATGATCCGCAGCTCGGGATTCTTCAGCTTCACCCATGCCGTGCCGATGCCGATGAGAGCCAGGAAAACCGAAAACCAAACGGTCGAAATCTTTGCCACGCGCATCTGTTGCTGCGAAGTCGCCCCAGGTCGGAATACCCCAAGATACCAATCTTTTGTAAAGGTGGTGGCCAGTGCGTTGAGCGCTGTGGAAAGTGATCCCATCGCCGTCGCAAACAATCCCGCCGCGATCAAGCCGCGCACTCCCGGTTTAAGATCATGTACCATGAACCACGCGAAAATACCGGGATCTCCCACCGGTTTGTTTGCCGGAAACATTTCATAATATTTCCAAACCAGAATACCGATCGCCAGGAAACCAACCACCACCGGTAAATCGATCAGCCCTGAAATGATCACCGCCCGTTGCCTGCGTTTGGCATCCTTGGAAGTAAGCATGCGCTGGACCATATCCTGGTCGGTACCATGGGTGGCGAGGGTGGTGAAGATGGAGCCTAACAGAGCGGCCTAGATCGTGTATTCCTGGGTGAGGATGAAATGCACATGCTCGCCAAAATTCTTCCCCGGTCGGATTCCTGTATCTATGACGACGGGCGCGACCACGGAACTTTGAAGTGCTTCCCAACCCCCGGTTTTTCCCAACAACCAGAAGAATACATATAACGCAGCGCCAAACATCAGGGTGATCTGGATCAAATCCGTTCACACCACCGCCTTGATTCCGCCGATGGTGGTATAGAGCGCCGTCAACCCCGTGATGATGATCACCGCACCCGCATAAATGACCAGCTCCTGGTGGAAGCGCTCATCCTTGCTCATTTGGGCGAATTCCGGGTGCGCCACCTCCCATGCGAGGACCAACAGAATCGCCGCAATGAAAATCCGCGATCCCGAGGCCAGCAAGCGGGTGAGCAGGAACACCACCGAAGCCAGCCGCCGCGTGAGCGTGCCGAAGCGGATTTCCAAAAACTCATAAATGCTCGTGACGTTGTATTTGTAGAACGGCTTGATGAAAATCGCCGCCACCAACAACCGGGCAAGGATGGTCCCGATGACCAATTGTGCGTAGAGGAAGTTTCGTTTGGCAAACCCTTCGCCGGGAGTTCCAAGAAAGGTCCCCGCAGAGATTTCCGAAGCAAGGATGGAAGCCACCACCGCCCACCATGCCATCGAACGATCCCCCAAGGCTTAGGATTCCATCGTCTTCTGCCCCCGCGAGGCATACAGCCCGATGCCAATGATGACGGTGAAATAAACTCCGATGATGATCAGATCCAAGCCAAACTCTTGCATGCCCGGATGCTAGAGAGATGCGGATTTTCGCCAAGAGCGAAATTCGCTTGTCCCTGCCTGCGGAGCGATCAAGGCGCGGCTTTCCATTGCCGGGTGAGGGAAACTCGGATTTTGCCTTGGCTCCGCTCCGCAGCCGCCCCGCCGGTGCCGGATTTACGGGATTGGATCGTTTCCAGCTCTTGCTTGAGGATCATCGGGTAGAGCAACGAGAGCCAGATTTTCCCGGATTCGATGGTGGTATCTTCATCCGCAATCCTGCCTTCAAAGTCAGGAAACTTCTCACGCTTGTAGTTCCCCTTCACCTTGAAAACTCCGCAGGGGTGTCCCTCGACTGCATCCGGCCCCTCATAGCTGAGGGTGATATCCGCTGTGGATTTACCGCATAAAATCATCGGCACGTTGCTACCCGTGATTTTGATTTCATCCCCGGCTTTGATGCGGTTTCTGCCAAACCACAAACTGCGCGGAGCCAGACAGTTTTCGATCAGCAGGGAATCAAAATAAGGAGCAAGCTCTTTCGCCAGCACCACTGCGCGGAATTCATTGGACGCGCTGCTCCATCCTGAGTCGGCCTTTTTGAAAACCACCGGCTTGGCGGCCTCCGCGACCTTGGCGAGAGGATCCACGATGGCTTTTTTCGGAGCCTCCGCACCTTCCATCACGGGCAAGATGAAGCTGGATTGCTCGAGGGTATAGCGGATGAAATCGTCGATCCGTTCGAGCTTGGTCACTGTCATTTGCGTGCCCTTCCGTTCCGCGACACGGTTCTCGATGAGCGAATTCTGAAAAATCCGCCCATCGATTTCCTCGCGAAGGGTGGTTTTCACCTCCAGCTTGTGCGGGAAGGCTAGGTCCTTGCGAAAGATCACCCCTTCCGCCGTCTGATCCACCAGCTTCTGAAGCTCGGGATCCGGGATACCCGGCTTGGAGGCACCCGCGTCCGTGGCTTTGGCCTTGTTTGCGAAATCCTTCGCTTTGTTGCTGAGTTCTTTCACCTTGTCGCAAGCGACAAGGGAAAGCCCGATTCCTGCAAGGATAAGGTATTTCATGGGTGTTAGATTCTATTTGCGCAATCGAGCGTTTGGTCCATGGCCGTCGCGGGATTCGGATCTCTGGAAAGACCAACGACTACCGCTGGAACACCCGCTACGGTAACATGAGGAGCCACATCGTTCAACACCACACTTCCGGCACCGATTTTTGCCCCGGTTCCAATCTCCACCCGCCCCAGAATCTTCGCACCTGCCCCGATCAAGACACCGGAGCGGATGATCGGGTGGCGGTCTCCGGTATTCTTGCCCGTGCCTCCGAGGGTCACTTCATGGAGGATGGAAACATCATCCTCGATGATCGCCGTTTCTCCGACCACGAACGAAGTAGCGTGATCCAACAGGATCCCGCAACCAATGCGCGCCGCCGGGTGAATGTCCACGGCGAAGGCCTCACTCGCCAGACTCTGGAGATAGAGCGCCAGCCAACGGCGGCCATCTTTCCATAGCTGATGGGAAACCCGATAGGTGGTGAGAGCGAGAAAACCTTTGAAAAACAGCAACGGCTCCAACGGAGAAAAACAGGCGGGATCTCTCTCAAACATCGCCAACAGATCGCGATGCGCACTATGCACGATTTTCGGATGGCTGACGAAGACCCGATTGAAAAGCGGCTCCAGCGCGGCCCTTGGCATATCCTCGCGGGCGAGCCGCCGTGAGAGCCTCGCCCCGAAGGCGCAGGCGACACTCTGGCGGGAAAGAATCACATCCGTCACCAGCGGCCCGAGATGCGGCTCCTCCCTCATGACCGTTTCCGCCTCCGTCCGCAGTTTTTGCCATAGATCTCCGGTATCGGAGATCAGACTGGTGCAGAGCTTCGGTTTATTAGGGCTGGCAGGAAGAGTTTGGGTCTGTTCAGATTCGCTCATGAAGATTTCACAGAAATTGGAATACGCATGCCGGGCGATGGCCCAGCTTGCGAAACACCATAACGGACGGACTCTTACACGCTTGGAGGACTTAGCGCAACGGGAAGCAGTGTCTGGAAATTTTCTGGTGCAAATTCTTAACGATTTGCGACGTGCAGGCCTCATCGAGAGCCGCCGAGGGAAGGCCGGTGGCTATCTGCTGGCCCGCTCTGCCGAGCAAATCACCCTGCGCCAGGTAGTCGATGCGGTGGACCCGGCATTGCTTCATTGTTCCGTAACCACCGATGGCGAGTCCGGCCAGGCCATCCGCCGGGCTTGGGAAGAAGTTTCCACGGAGCTCGATCAAGCGCTCAACCGCATCACGGTGGAAAAGCTGGCCGCAAGCCAGGGGGCTCCGATGTTTTATATTTAGGTGTTCCAATGGACATATGATACATTAATCAAGATATCTGAAATATTTCGCTGGCTGAACGAAAGAAAATTGTGTAGTTCCTTCTCAATCTTCTCACACACATTCCCCATGGCCGCTCCCAGTGAACACACCCACCACATCAAGATTCGCTCCACCCAGATGGAGATCCCCTCCGGTGGTGTGGTGCGCGATGAGGATTATGATCGCAAGCTCAAAGACGCGCAAGCGGAGCTGGACCGTATCCAACTTCAACGCGAGGAGCTGGAACGCAAAAAAACAGAGCTTGAGGAACTCACCGGACGCAAACGGGCGTTTCTCACCCAGCAGGTGGAACTCACCGAGAAGGTCACCATCGCACTCACTTTGATCGACCGCGAGTTGGTGGAGATGCGCAGGGAATCTGAAGAGTTGGAGCAATGCCGTGTCGCCTTCGCCTCTCACCTTGAGAAGATCGATAAATACAATCCCGAGAACTGGGCGCGCGAAAATCTATCCGAGAAACTTGAACGCGCTTCCATGACCCTAGACATCGCTGCGGATGAGTATGATCAGGCAGCCAACTATTTCAACAATGGCCGCTGTGCCGCGATTTTCGGCAAGCCCTCAAAACGCGGACGTGCCAATCACCGCAGGACGGAGAGTTCGGAATTCATGGTGAATCTTCGCAATGGATTTGCCTTCAATCTTCCCGTCTTCGTCTTGGGCAGCATCGCTCTCTTAGTGTATCTAACCAAGTAATCCTCCTCCTTCACCATGGCCCGCAAGAAAGTTTTAAAAGAAGATCTGGAACTCGATGAACTCATCCAAAGCCAGCTCGAACTGAGCATGAAGGAAAAGCAATTCGCCCTGATTCCAAAAAGACTGGCTCAGGAAATCAAGGATCGCGAAACCACGATGCCTCCCTTGCTGGAAGTCGAAGAACGCAAGCAGCGCATCCTTCACGAACAGATTGTTTCCCGCGGCCAGATCATCAATATCCAGCGTGCGCAAACCCGTAGTCTCTCACTTACCTTCCTTCTGCTGGCCGCCACCGCCGCCCTGATCTGGTGGGGCATTCGCTTGATGCAAGGCTGAGAAGAACAAATCAAGGTGCTTTTGCTTTAAGGCGTTTTTTGAGTTCCGGCCACTGGCTCCGGCTCACAATATAGCCCACACATCCGGCCCGCCCACAGAGGCATGGGTGGTCCTCGTAGCAATCGACATCGAAGCCATAGTCAAAGGTCAGCTCATCACCCGGTTGAATATCCCTGAGGGAGTGGATGAATATCTTACGCCCTTCGATCCATGCCTCACAATTTGGTTCACAAGAATGATTGATCAAACGGGCGGTATTCCATGGTACGTTGCCATCGATATCGTAGCGTTTTGATAGAATAAAGATATAAACCGCGGCGTCGCCCGTTTTCAATGATTTCGCGTGTTGCTTCACGCCTCGTTGTTCGCTGAGCTTTTTATCGATCAACTCGCCCACATACTCGATGATCCGGGTCCCCTTGGGAATCAAGATGGAAGCATAGACCCCCCGCCCGTGAATTTCAGAGCCACGGACTTCACAATACTTGCTTTGCCCACGGTTCCAAAGAGCAAGCAGTTTGCGGTGGAGGAGGTTCGGGTCGATTTCGGACTGCTTCTTGGCTGGCATGGAGATGATTCTAATGGGATTCTTTTTTTGAAAGATTAGGCAAAGTGAGATCCTGCGGCAGAGTCGCAAACAAGCTGCGAAGATCGTTCACCGTTAGACCCGAGCCATCAATGAAAGTCCAATCGTTTTTCCCTTTATCCGAGATCGCCACTTGGAATCCGGTGCTATCGATCACCAGCGGCTTGGGCTCAGCCTCGCGCAAGATGCGGAATTTCGTCTCCGTGGGCACCAGCACCAGCCACCTGTTGAAGATCAGTTCTTCCACTTCCACACCATTTACTTTCCGCAGCTTCCTGCCGGGCGAGACTTCAAACGAGCGTGGCTGTCCGGTGGGTTTGAATGAAATCATGCTGATCCCTTGTTGGACCATTTGCCTGGCCACACCCGCGAGTTGTTTATCGAGTTTATCCATCCCGCCCATGCGTTTGGCTGCTCGCTCCTTCCAAGCCGGATTCATGCGGTCCACCGCTACCTGAAAGCGCCCGAGCACCACCTCGTCACCTAGTTTGCTGACAGCCGCCACGGCCGAGGCAACCACATCCGCAGGAGCGGACGCTGCGGCTGGCATGGCAACCTCCGCCGGAGGCAATGGAGCAAGTGGCTTCTGAGCCAAGGCCTCATTCATTGCAAAAATAAACGGGGCCCAGAAAACTACGAAATACAGCGGTTTCACCCCGCAATGGATGGCCTTTAGACCCCCGTCCGTCAAGTCCGGCTGAATTCCGCTTGGATTTCTCCGCCGCTTTCCGTAAAGCTTCCCCCCCATGGCGAAACAGGCACTCGGAAAAGGACTCGGAGCACTCATCAAAAAGAGCACGGCAGCATTGCCGTCTGCCTTGGAAATCACAGCGGATGATTCAAAACGCGTGCGGGATGTGCCCATCGATCAAGTCGTGCCTAGCCCGCTCCAGCCACGGCTCCAGTTCGTGGAAGCGCCGTTGGATGATCTGATGGAGTCCATCCGCCAGCACGGCATCATCCAGCCTCTCATCGTCCGGCTGGTGGATGGCAAATACGAACTCATCGCCGGGGAAAGACGTTGGCGGGCTTCCAAAAAGCTCGGCCTCGCCACGGTTCCCGTGATCGAACGCGAGGCATCTGACCGTGATGTGTTGGAAATGGCTCTCATTGAGAACCTCCAGCGCGAGGATCTCAATCCGCTGGAAGAAGCCGCCGGATACGTCCGCCTTGTGAAAGAGTTTTCCCTCAAGCAGGAAGAAATTGCCAACCGCGTCGGAAAATCCCGCGCCAGCGTGGCAAACGCCATGCGTTTGTTAGACCTTCATCAGGACATCCAGCTCCTCGTCGCCCACGCCCGCATCACGGTGGGCCACGCCAAGGCGATTCTTTCGATCAAGGATCAGGACACCCAACTCCTCGCCGCAGATCAAGTGGTCCGCCGCCAGCTCACCGTCCGCGCCACCGAGAAACTCGCCCAATCTTACCTCAACGGCCATTCCAGCGAGACCCCGGACGGGAAAAAATCCAGTCTCCCGCGTGAGGTCGACATCCAGGTCCGTGCCATCACCAATCGCCTTCGCGAACATCTTGCCACTCACGTATCGATCCAACACTCGGCGAAAAAAGGCAAAATCGAAATCGAGTATTATGGCGATGACGATCTCCAGCGCCTCATCGAACTCCTCGGCCTGCCCTGCGGAGATTAAGGCATTTCCATCCTACAGCTGCGCTTGCATGCCCCTGTAAAAGCGCTTATCTAACGTCCATCAAACGCCGCTCCTTCAGTTTCCTGCTTGCCCGCCGCTACCTTAACCCACGGCGTGCCATGCTCTCCTCATTCACCCTGATCTCGCTCATCGGCGTAATGTTGGGAGTGCTCGTCCTCGTGGTGGTGATGGCCGTTTATGCCGGGCTGGAACGCAGTGTGAAAAGCCGCCTGCTCGGCTTCACTCCGCACATCCTCCTTAGTGAGGCCGCTGGCTCCTTTGGCGAGCCGAAGCTCCAGGACTGGCAAGCCTCCGCCCAACGGGCGAAATCCCTCCCCCATGTGCTCGCCGCCACCGCTTTTGTGGCCGATAATGTCATCGTCGATGTCGAATCCTGGCAACGCCCGGTGCTCTTCCGCGGCATCGATAGCTCGGATCCCACCCAGGTTTCCGGCATCGAAAAAATGCTCGATCTCGCAAACCATCCCGCTTCCAAGGCAGACCTCGGAATTGATGACCGCGTCGTGATTTCCTCCCTACTCGCCGAGCAACTCCACATCGGCGT
>JBBRIB010000134.1:0-7633 GCA_038221745.1 Verrucomicrobiales bacterium | reverse complement strand
CATTCGCAACTGCATTCGCATCATCAAGATCGTTGTAGTAGTAAATGTAACCCACGGCAGCAGTCAGGAATCCAAGATCTTTGGAAACTTCTGCATACAGGTCGATTTCGTTCACGTTGGAGTTTCCAGCATTGAATCCTCCGACGTTGCCCAAAAGGTCAGCATCATAGTTCGCATACCAGACGCCCGCGCTGAGGCCGAGGCCAAATGCTTCGCCGGAGACATCTGCGCCAGCTTCGACGAGGTTGAGGCCGAGGCTGGTGCCACGGAAAAGATACTCGTTGGTGTATCCAGCGTGCATTTCGTAGTTGATACCACTGGTTTCAGCCGTCGGTGCTGATTGAACGGTGGTCATGGGGGCGGTTCCCGCCTGAGCGTTGCCGGCCACGAGGGCGGAGGCAGCGGCTAAGGCGCCAATGGTTTTGCAGTAGTTTTGCATCTTAGTTTGTTGGTTGTCGGTTGCTGCTTGCAGCCTCGCTGAACTGGTTGTTGAGAACAGTGAAGTGCAATCGGATTTTTTTCCCTTACTTAAAAAGCACTGAAAATTAATCCTTCGGGGCAAATCTTTCACCTTTCCGTAATAACTGTCCAGTCTTTTTTTGCGAGGTTAAATGTCCGCAGACCTTTGAGTAGATGTGAGATAGAGCGCTGGCAAGTGATAATCTGACATTTTATTAAAAACTCTTTTAAATCAGTGAAATGCTGGTTGTTAAGAACTTGTGAAGGATATCTTGGCACGGCGTTTGCTTTCTCCGATTCCGCAGTCCCAAAGATTCGGAATCGTTGGGAATTACCAAACTAAAATCAGATCAAACCTGACCACCATGACCAGCCGATACCTCAATAAAGTGCGAGCCATAACGGCCGCTGCCATCGCGATCGCCGCAATCCCAATGTGCTTGCCGGCCTACGGCCAAGACGCTGCCCCGCCCCCAACCGAGCAAGTGGCAGCGCCCGCTGATGCCGCCGCCTCGGCTGAACCCGCAGAGGCAGTCACGGAGGCACCCGCTTACGCAACTTATGATGAGTTCAAGGCGAGTCCGGAATACGTTGGCTTTCTGGCCAACAACCTTTGGATCATGATCGCCGCAGCGTTGGTCTTCCTGATGCACTTGGGATTTGCCACGGTTGAGTCGGGTCTCTGCCAGAAGAAGAACACGGTCAATATTCTTTTCAAGAACGTCTTCATCGTCTGTGTCGGTGGCCTGGGGTATATGCTTTACGGTTTCAACGGCATGTATCCCGGATGGGAGATGGGAGTCTCCAAGGCTTTCTTCGCGTTGGGTTCGCCGATCACCAATAGCTTCGACGATGTCGGACAAGTCGCCAACATGACAACTGCTTATGCCACAGGTCCGATGACCTACTGGACCGACTTCTTGTTTCAGGCGATGTTCGCCGCTACCGCCGCCACAATCGTCTCCGGTGCCGTCGCTGAGCGGGTGAAGCTTACCAGTTTCATGATTTACGCAACGATTCTTGTAACCTTCTTCTATCCGATCACCGGTTCCTGGAAATGGGGCTACGGCTGGCTGAATACTGCTGGGTTCCACGACTTCGCCGGTTCTACTCTTGTTCACGCTTTCGGTGGGTTCGCCGCTCTTGCCGCAGTAATCGTCCTCGGCCCGCGCCTCGGGAAATACACCAAGGACGGCATCAAGCCCATCCTTCCACACAGCCTTCCTCTCGCTTCCATCGGAGTATTCCTGCTTTTCCTCGGCTGGTTCGGCTTCAACGGTGGTTCGGTCCTCTCGGCAGATCCGCAGATTGTATCACGAGTGTTTGTCACCACGGCGATGGCCGGTTTCGCAGGTGGCATCGGTGCCATGCTTACTTCCTGGGTGGTGCTCAAGAAGCCTGACCTCTCGATGATGCTCAACGGCATGCTCGCCGGTCTTGTAGGGATCACTGCCGGAGCAGACGATGTGTCTCCATTCGCAGCAGTCGCAATCGGCGCCATCGCAGGCATTATCGTGGTGCTCTCGGTTCTCTTCTTCGATAAGATCAAAATCGACGATCCAGTGGGAGCCATTTCCGTCCACGGTGTCTGCGGTATCTTTGGAACGCTTGCTCCTGCGATCTTCGGGACCAAGAATTTCGGAGTCCAGTTGATGGGGACTCTCTCGGTCTCGGCCTTCGCATTTGTTTCCTCATTCCTGATCTTCTACGTTCTCAAGTTGGTCATGGGTGTCCGGGTGGATGCGCAGGAAGAACATGAAGGATTGGACGTCGCCGAACACGGTTCTCCTGCTTACAACGATAGCCAGGCGTAATTCGCAGCAGATCGGGATTTAAGCTCTCCAGAGGCGGACCGGTAACGGTCCGCCTTTTTGTTTTAGCCATGCCCCTGGTGCGGGCTTGACGAAATTCAAAGCATCTCGATATCATTGATTTTAAATTGATTGTAAAAACAGTTTTGAGAGGTGGCTTCCATGAGTTGGCTTATTTCCTGCTACGGTGGATCTGCCGGACCCCAATGGACCGGAATCCATACAACCGACCATCATTTACCAACCATGAATCTAAACCGTTTCGTTTTGACGGGAATACTCCCAGCCGCAGCACTCGCTCTGGCTGGTTTTTCCCTAATCTCTCCATTGATTGCACAAGATGCGCTCCCGCCCCCGACAGAGACCGCTTCCGCTCAACTGACCATTGAAGAACGTGTTGCTGATATTGAGGCTTATATGAACAACGCCGCTCGGCCAGAAAAAGCCAGCGGCGCCACCTCGCTTGTGGCGGGGCCCGGGCCGGGTGCCAACGCTTGGCAAATGGTCAGCACGGCCTTGGTTCTCTTCATGACTCTTCCCGGCCTCGCACTATTCTACGGCGGCTTGGTTCGTCGTAAGAACGTGCTTTCCGTCCTCGCCCAGTGTTTGGGCATCGCCTGTATGGTCACTCCGCTTTGGTGGTTCTGTGGCTATAGTCTATCCTTCGGGGCAGGGGCCACGAGTCCGTTCATCGGAGATCTTAGCAACATGATGTTCAAAGGCGTCGAACCGGGCAACGTCGGTGCGGGCTACTACTGGATCTCAGACAGCATGTGGGCCATGTTCCAGCTTGCCTTCGCAATCATCACTCCCGCGCTCATCATCGGTGCCATCGCGGAGCGGATGAAATTCACCGCGGTGATGATCTTTGTCTTCGTCTGGATGTTTGTCGTCTATTTCCCATTCGCTCACATGGTTTGGTCCACCGTCGGCCTGATGTGTGGTCCGCTTAACCCGAATGCCGCGATCAAAGCCATCGACTTCGCAGGCGGCACCGTGGTTCACATGACCTCCGGTTGGAGCGCGCTGGTGCTCTGCTTGATTCTCGGCAAGCGCAAAGGCCTTGGCAGAGAGTCCATGGCTCCTCACAGCATGGTTCTCTGTATGATCGGCACAGGCATGCTCTGGGTGGGTTGGTATGGTTTCAATGCCGGCTCCGCCCTCGGTGCGGATGCCATCGCCTCCAATGCCTTCACCACCACCACACTCTGCGCTGCGACTGCCGGTTTGTTCTGGGCGCTCACCGAGTGGATCCTCAAGGGCAAGCCAAGCGTCTTGGGCCTTTGCTCGGGAATCGTTGCCGGCCTCGTCGTGATCACTCCAGCTTGCGGCTTCGTTACCGCCACCTCGGCAGTCATCATGGGTGTCCTCGCCGGTATCATTCCGTTCCTCGCTGTGGCCTACCTCAAGAACATCCTAGGTTACGATGATGCACTCGACACCTTTGGTATTCACGGTGTGGGCGGAACTCTAGGCGCTATCCTCACGGGTGTCTTCGCAGACGATAAAGTGAACTCCGTACTCACCCCACTCATGGACGGTCTGCTTATGGAGCAAATCAAAGCTTGCGGGTTGACCATCGTCTGGAGCGTTGCGGCCACGGCAATCATCGCCTACGCCATCAAAGCAGTCATCGGTCTTCGCCCTTCCGCTGAAGTTGAAGAGGCTGGCCTCGACCTTGCCGAGCACGGCGAGCAGGGCTACGAACATTGATTCCAGATTCTGATTAATTCATCCCTCAGCGGGTGGACCGGTGGCGGTCCGCCCGTTTTGGTTTGCAGATTCCTCGGAGGCAGGTTCCACTCAGCCCATGAAATTTTCCGCCTTCAAGCCCTTCCTCTGGATGGCGTTGATCCTTTCCACCGCATTTGCCTTGTGGGCGTGGTTTCGTCCCTACGAATGGTCCTCGGATCCCGCCGCGCTTTGCGAAATTCAAGGTGTGAACCTCACCCTTGATCACTCCTACTTTTGGGTAGAACCCTTTTTAAAGGTCAATTCAGGAGCCTCTCACGATCTTTCAAAACCCGTCTTCCTGATGACCTCGCAGGGGCGCAAGCTGGAGCCGGCGGACACCACTTTTGCCAGCCCTGATGGCAAGGAAACCCGCGAAATCTGGCTCAAGTTCTGGCTTGATTCCAAAGACATCGAGGGCCCGCTCGATCTCCATCTTAATGGCGGGAAACTCCGCCTCAAGACCCGGTCCGGCATCCCCACCAAATCGAAATACCACACCTCTAACCGCTGGTAACCCATGCCTTGGCTGCTCATCGACAACTCGAACACCCGCACCAAGTTCGCTCTCGGCAATTCCGGGAAACTCCTGGATTGGCGAGGCGTCATCCCCACACCCGAGATCTCTGCGGGGTCCTTGGAATATCTACTGAGGGATCTGCAGTACTCCGCAGTGGCGATTTGTTCCGTGGTCCCCAAGAAGGCTTCGGTTCTCGCCACTTGGTTTAAGGAACGCCATCACCCGATTCATTTTCTCGACCACCAGAGCCCGCTCGGCATGGGGATCGATTACCCGAATCCCGCCCAGATCGGGGCGGATCGCCTCGCGAATGCCGCAGGTGTTCTCAGTCGTCACCGGGTGCCTGCGATCATCATCGATTTCGGCACGGCAGTGACCTTCGATGTCATTTCCGCAGAACCCGCCTACTGCGGAGGGGTGATCGCGCCCGGCCTCGGTGCCATGTCCGGCTATCTTTCCCGTAAAACCGCCCTGCTGCCGGAAATCGAACTGATCGAGCCGCCCTCCGCTATCGGGAAATCCACCGAACATGCCATGCAAGTGGGGGCTGTGATTGGCTACCGCGGCCTCGTCAAAGAGATCCTCCAGCAAATTTCCAGCGAACTCCCCGGCCAACCCGCCATCATTGCCACGGGCGGGGATGCCGCACTCATCGCCAGAGGGATCCAGCAAATCGATTGCGTGGATCCAGACATCACCCTTGATGGCCTGCGCCAAGTGGCCGCCCGGGTCTTCGCCTGATCCCTTGATTTTTCAAATTGCGCCGAAAAAACTCGTGCCATTCCCGATTGTTTCGCTACGAATTCCCCAATGCCTGACAGTGCCCTCTCCATTGGAATCGATTTCGGCGGAACGACCGTGAAAATTGCAGTCGTTTACCAAAGCCATATCATCGATCAAGCGCCACCCATCGCGACGCAGGAGTTCACCACCCGCCACGAGCTGATCGATGCGATGGTCCGCACCGTGGAGGACTTGCGAGGTAGGCACCCGACGGTCACTTCCGTAGGTGTCGGCATGCCGGGCTTTGTCAATTTTGAGAAAGGCCTCGTCTATGGCCTCACCAATGTGCCGGATTGGAATACGGTGCCTCTGAAGAGCATCCTGGAATCTAAGCTGAACCTCCCCGTGATGGTGGACAATGATGCCAATTGCATGGCCATCGCCGAGTGGCATCTCGGAGCGGGCAGGGGGTTCCAACACGTCATCTTCGTCTCACTTGGAACGGGCGTGGGAGGCGGCGTCATCGTCAATGGCCAAATGGTTCGCGGCATGCGGCATGGGGCGGGTGAAATCGGCCAAACTTCCATCGATTACCAAGGTCGCACCGGCCACTATGGTAATCTGGGAGCGCTCGAGGAATATATTGGAAACCGCGAGATCACCAGCCGCGCCCTTGAGGCTTACGCTGCGGCGGGCGTCCAGAAATTTTCTGAAAATTGCAGCCCTGCCGCGCTTACCACTGCTGCCCATCAAGGGGATGTCATCGCGAGTGCAATCTGGGATGAAATCGGGAGAATGCTCGCCACCTCATTGATGAATTGCTGCTGGCTGCTCAATCCCCAAGCCATCGTCATCGGCGGCGGAGTCGCCCGCGCGGGTGAACTGTTGTTTCGCCCTCTCAAAGAGCATCTGTTTGCCCAGCTCTCGGGGCCCTTCGTCGATGAACTTGCGATTCTCCCTGCCGCATTCGGCCACGAAGCGGGCATCATCGGCGCTGCTGCCTTGGCTCGCGAGAGCGTCACTGCGCAACTCGTTTGATTTTTCTGAAAATTCGCTTAGATCCTTCTCCTCATGAATCCTATCAACTCCATCGCTCGTCGTAACTTTATCAAAATCAGCGCCCTCGCCGCCACTGCCACCGCTCTCACGGGCAAGGCCGCCGCAGCCGAGGCCACGCCTGCCACCCTTGCGGATCTGCCTTACCCATTCGCCGCGCTGGAGCCTCATATTGATGCGAAAACCATGGAAATCCACCATGGCAAGCACCACGCGGGCTACATCAAAAACCTTAATACCGCCTTGGAAAAGGCTCCTGCCCTTGCGCAAAAGCCCCTCGCCACTCTTCTTGCCGAGCTGCCTGCCGTGCCCGATGAAGCCCTCCGCAGCACCCTCCGCAACAACGGCGGTGGTCATTGGAATCACGATTTTTTCTGGAAAACCCTCACCCCAGCCGCCCAATCCGGCGAGCCGTCTTCCCTGCTCGCCGCCGCCATCAATCAATCCTTCGGCTCGATGGATGATTTTAAAAAAGCCTTCGCAGAGGCCGCCACCAAGCGCTTTGGCTCCGGCTGGGCATGGCTCATCGTGCAGGATGGAAAACTCAAAATCACCAGCACCGCAAACCAGGACAACCCCGCCATGAAAGGCCTTGTCCCGGATAGCGATCTCGGCACCCCCGTCCTCGGCCTGGATGTCTGGGAGCACGCCTATTACCTCCACTATCAAAACCGCCGCCCCGACTACATCACCGCCTGGTGGAACGTCGCAAACTGGCCTGTCATCTCGGAACGCTACGCCACCGCGATGGCGTGAGGAAACTTAAAGGGGCGAAACAAAGGCGTATGGAAAGCACCAGGTGTTGGGTGCGCAACCACCCTCACTGGAAACATACCGAATTCCGCCCATGCGCAAAACAGAACTCCGGCTTGTTTAAAAGAAGCTTCTAAACAGGAGGACGCGGAGATCGCAAAAATGGAGGGCTTGAAATTTGACTCGTCTTTCAACAAGATTGGCGCGTTTTGCCCGAATTATGGTTGAAAACTTTCTTTTCAGTTTCAACCGGCAAAGGAGGCGGCCTGGGCGATTTGTAACAACTTCTCCTCACTTAGGTGTGGCCCGAGGATCTGGAGACCTACTGGAAGGTTGGTCCCCTCGCCGGATGGCACGGTGCCGCATGGCACGGAAATGCCGGGGATGCCCGCGAGGTTCGCTGCGATGGTGAAAATATCCGATAGGTATTCTTGAAGCGGATCCGCCCCTTGCGCTCCGATTTTCCGCGCGGGGCCGGGTGCCACGGGGGAGAGGATGGCATCTACTTTTTGGAAGGCGGCTTCGAAATCATGGCGGATCAAGGTGCGGACTTTTTGCGCCCGGCTGTAGTAGGCATCGT
>JBBRIB010000133.1:0-7681 GCA_038221745.1 Verrucomicrobiales bacterium | reverse complement strand
CGAGGGTGGAGAATTGATTGTCCACGATGGCTTGGCGGAGAAACTCGTAGCCTTGCTCGGGGCCGTAGCCTTTGAAGGTGGCGCGGTCCGCCATTTCATCGATGCCCTCATGCATCGCGCTGACGACTGCGGCGGGCAGTGGCTCGGTCACATCGCCGATGCCGCAACGGATGATGCGGGCGGCTTTGTCCGGATTTTCTTCGGAGTAAACCCTCACCCGGCGGGCGATTTCAGGAAACAGGTAACCGGCTTTGAGCTTGAGGAAATTGGAATTGATAGTGGCCATGCGGGCGGACGTGTAGCGAGGGCCAGACGTTCACGCAAGGGCAGAGGTGACAATGTTCATGGCTTAGTTCGCCGGGAAAACGATTTCCTGGTTTTTGCCGGAGCCACGCCCAAAACTATCGCCGATGTCCTTGCTGGTGACGAAGAGCATCAGGGAAATGAGCGCGAGGGCACAAACGGTCTGGAGGATTTCCAAGGGTTTCGCCTTCACCGGACGACCAAAGATTTTCTCCAACGTGGCAAGGACGATATGGCCGCCGTCAAGCACCGGGAAGGGCATCATGTTGAGCACGGCGAGGTTCACATTGAAGAGCACCATGAAGGCGAGGATGCGCCGCCAGCCATCATCCATTTGCAGGAGTTGGTATTGCATCTTGGCAATTCCAACGGGGCCGCTGAGGTGATCCACTCCGATGTTGGAATCGGGCGAGACCACGCTGGTGATGGTCACCCACATCATGTGCAGGCTGTCTTTGACCTGCTTGATTGGACCGGGGTGGACGATGCGAACATCCACCTCTCTGGTGAAATCCCAGAGAATGCCCATTTTGGGATCCGAGTTGGCGGGCTTGAGCGGCACCTCGGGCGTGAGATCCACCTCGCGGGTCTCGCCCTTGGCGGTCTTCACTGAGAGGCGCAGGGTTTTCCAGCCCTTTTCCTTCAGGTATTGGGAAAATTGTTCGAGGCTGTAAAGTTTCGTGCCATCGATGGAGAGGACCTGATCACCCTTTGCCAACCCCGCATCCGCAGCGGGGCTGTTGGCGCTCACATTGCCGATGATTGCGGCGGCGGAAGTGCCGATGCCCACTTGGCGGAGGCCACGGCGTTGGAACCAGCGGGTCTCCTCGGTTTCAAAGCCGGAAGTGAGAGTGACGGGTTCCGCGACGCCCGGGCGCTGGACGGTGTAGGATATTTTATCACCACGGCTGAGGATGATGCGCTCGGTCACGGAGTTGAGGGATCCTGCGAAACCGTTTATCGGATCGCCATTGATCGCCAGGATTTTATCGCCCACCAGGATGCCCGCTTTCGCCGCAGGGCCGCCAGACTCGACGAACCCGATCTCGGTATTGGCGATGAAATCCGCAGGTTTACCGACTTTCCAAACCACCACGGCGGAGAGCAACGCGAGAAGCATGGAGAACAAAGGCCCCGCGAATGCCACGATGATTTTATCGAGCGGAGTGATGGGGGGCAGCGCCTTGGAATCGCCATTTCCGCCTTCAATCGACTCCATTGGAGCCATTTGCGGAAGCGCGACGAAGCCACCCGCCGGGATCCAGCCGAGGCCGTATTGCACGCCGTTGATTTCCTTTTTCCAGATCGGCTTCCCGAACCAGATTTGGAAGCGGTCAATCTGCAAACCACGCCATTTGCCGGCGAGGAAGTGCCCAAGCTCGTGGACGAAAATGATGATGTTGAATATCATCAGGACGACAAAAATCAGCAGGATGATCTGTAGGACAGTAGCGATAAGGGGCATAGGCAAACGGAGTGAACGGTAGCAAGTTAACAAATCAGAACAATTCGGCAAGCGGATTAAATTCGCCGGGCAAGTTTATCCAATTCCCGGTTGCCCGAGGGCACGACTTGAAATTAATCTGAGTCCGAGGGCAGCTTCAGCTCCGGCCGGTAAGCAAGAATGCGATAGCGACCCGCGCGGCGACCAAGCGCACTTTGAAGTGAAGCAGAATCAGGATTCGGCCCTTCGGAGACGATGATGAAGGTCCGGCTCGCAGCTTGATCTTCGCGCTGTTTGGGGAGAACGGTGACCGATGAAACCTTGGGGATTTTTTCCCAAAGGTGTTTCACCGCCAGTTGCCTTCCCGGGCAGCCCGTGTCGCCCACCGTCACCCTCACCGTCTCTGCGGCGAGCGGTAGGAAACCCACAATGCACCAAAGGATAAGCCCGAATCTCATCGCGTAAGTTTGGCGAACTTCGGGCGAAATCAAGATCTGCCGGAAATAGTTGGAATAAAAGCGGGCGCTGCGGCGTTTAACATACGTATGAAAGCAATTACTTGGCTCGCTTCAGTTTCTCTCAGTGTCGCCGCACTATCGTCCTCCGCTTTTGCGACCACCCCAGCAGGGTGGTCCACCGATTTGGAAAAGGCTTTCGTGAAGGCCAAGGCGGAAAAGAAACCCGTGCTCGTGGAGTTCACCGGTTCCGATTGGTGCCCGCCTTGCATTGCGATGCGCAAAAACGTTTTTTCCAAAAAGGAATTCGTGGATGCCGCTTCCAAAAAATTCATTCTCGTTGAGCTGGATTTTCCCAACGGCGACGAGGCCGTCAAAAAGAAGAACGAACCTTACGCCGAGAAATACAAAATTGAAGGTTTCCCTACCGTGATCCTCTTTGATTCCGGTGGCACGGAGTTCACCCGCTTCTTCGCCTCCGAACATCCGAGCGTGGAAGCCTTCCTCAAGCATCTCGATACTTCGCTTGAGAAAAAATCCCTCGATTGATTTTCACTGGCAATTTCAAATCTAGAATTTAAGGTGTTGCCGATGAAATTTTTCCTGAAATCACTCGCTCTGTCCACCGCCTTCGCCTCTATGGCTCTTGCAGGGACTCCCGGCTGGGAAACCAACTGGGAAACCGCAAAGGCCAGGGCCAAGGCCGAAAACAAGTTTATTTTGATCAATTTAACAGGGACCGATTGGTGCGGTTGGTGCATCAAGTTGGAAAAAGAAGTGTTTTCCCAGAAAGCCTTCAAGGACTTTGCCTCCGCGAATGTGGTGATGATGGAAGCGGATTTCCCGAAAAAGAAGGAACTCTCCGCCGAGTTGAAAACGCAGAATGCCGCGTTGAAAAAACAATATCTGCTAGGCGGCTACCCCACAGTGCTTCTCCTTGATGCCGATGGGAAAAAAATCTCCGAAGACCTCGGTGAACTCAAAGGTGGCACCGAGGGCTACATCAAAAAGATCACCGAGTTGATCGCGCAAAACAAGAAGTAGCCGCGGATCCAGGTAGCGAAAATTTTGTTTCCGCGAATGTAGTTCATTAATCGCGTCCTGTACCGATACCTTTCCGCAGCCCTGCTCAGGGAATGATTGCCATGACTCGCGAAGAACTTATTGAAAAAATCCAAAAGGTAGAAGCCCTCTTCAACGGCACGGATTCCCAAGGCGAGAAACAAGCCGCACGCAGTGCCCTCGAGCGCCTCCACGCCCAGCTCGGCCCCGCACCGGAAAAATCCATCGAATACAAATTCAGCCTGGCTGATCCTTGGAAACGGCAGCTCTTCCTCGCGCTATGCCGCCGGAACAATCTCACGCCTTACCGCCAATACCGCCAACGCTACACCACCGTCATGCTCCGCGCCACACGGACGATGGTCGATGAGATCCTCTGGCCGCAGTTTCTCGAACTCTCGAAACTCCTCCACGATTACCTTGATGAGGCCACCCGCGACATCATCTCCCGTAGCGTCCATCGCGATCTATCGGAAGCTCCCGAACAAGCGCATCTACCCAACACCTGATTTTGGGGTTGTTCTGGGTTAGTGGAAAGGTGGTGAGACAGTTTCTCTCTTTTTCGATCCGTATTTTCGATCTTGCCAGCCTGAAAACCGTCCTCTATCAAGTCGCTTAGCACGGTTTTCCACGGAACTTTGCCTTTTTCAGAAAGAACTCAGTTTCCTAACTCCGTAAAACGAACCACCAAAACCATGACACAAACAGACGCGATCGCACCAAACGCAAATCGGCTCCTCTGGGCCGGATTCACCGCCATCCTCGCCGCAGGAGTCGGCTTCGGAGTCCGTGGCGGCCTCTTTGATACCTGGGCCACGGCTTTTAATCTCAACGGAGCACAACTCGGAGCCATCAGCCTTGGGGCTGGATTCATAAGTTTCTGCTTCGGCATCATTATCGGCGGTATCATCGTCGATAAAGTAGGCTACGGAAAACTCGTCTTCGCCGCCTTCCTCCTCCACGTATTGTCCGCCTTCGTCACCTTCGCCGCCAAGCCGGGCATGTCCAGCGAGACTGCCTATCAGTTCCTTTACTGGGGAACCTTCCTCTTCGGCCTTGCAAACGGTGTCCTCGAAGCGGTTGCAAACCCTCTTGTCGCCACGCTCTATCCTAAGAACCGCACCCATTACCTCAACATCCTTCACGCCTCATGGCCTCTGGGCATGGTATTCGGCGGCCTGATCGGCTGGACTCTCGGATCAGGCGCTAATGCATGGGACTGGAAATGGCAGCTTTCCCTCTATCTCATCCCAACAGTCCTATACGGGGTAATGTTCTTCGGCCAGAAATATCCCAAGTCCGAAGCTTCCGCAAAAGGCCTTAAACTCGGTGAGATGTTCAAAGACGTCGGCATCCTTGGAACACTTATCGTTTCCGTCCTCCTCTTCTTTTTCCTCAGGAGGGATTTCTTCGGCGGTCTTCTCGGGCTTGATGCCACCCTCTCGAACTTAGCATCGGCAGCCGTTTCAGTCGGCCTGCTTGTCTGGGTCGCAAAGCTGACTAATTTTGCAATCGGTCATTGGATGATCTTTGTCCTCTTCATCGCACACGCACTCGTCGGAAGCGTCGAACTTGGAACCGATGGCTGGATCCAAAACATCACGGGAACCATCCTCACCCCTGATCAAGGCAAAATCCTCTTTGTGTTTACCTCACTCGTCATGTTCGGTCTGCGCTTCTGCGCGCACTTCATCGAGGAAAAAGCAGGTCTCAAGCCTATTAGCCTTCTCTTCGTTTGTTCACTCCTCGCTTGCATTGGACTCAACCTTGTTAGCGCTGTGACCTCCTTCGGTGCAGCCTTTGGTGCCCTCCTTGTCTATGCCGTCGGAAAAACATTCTTCTGGCCTACCATGTTGGCTGTCATTGGCGACCGCTTCCCAAGAACCGGTGCCGTCGCAATGAGCCTCATGGGCGGAGTTGGAATGCTTTCCGTGGGTCTCATCGGTGGCCCTGGCCTTGGTTATGCTCGTGACCGATTCTCCGCAGACGAACTCGAAAAGGCAGACAAAGCCCTTTATGCCGAAGTTATATCATCCGGAAAGCCTAGCGAATTTTTGGTATTTGAATCCGTAAACGCGATTGACCCTGCCAAGCTGAAAGAAGCTAAAGAAGCCTTCGCAGCCAAGAACGCGGTTGCAAAAGGCTCCAAAGATCCAAAGGTGATCGAGAAGGCCGAATCGATCACTGACAAACAAGAACTGATCGCCACATCGGACATCAAAGGTAACCGAAGCGTACTCAAAGTGGACTCCATAATCCCTGCTTTGATGGCAATCATTTACCTATTCCTCATGCTTTATTTCAAATCCATCGGCGGCTATCGTCCGCTCTCGATTGACGAGAAAAATTGATCCGGCCCAAGTAAAACACTCCTAAGGCGGCATGATCATCAAGGTCACGCCGCCTTTTTTTACGCTTGCCGTAAAGTCACAGGCCGCTTGAAATCCGAGCCCCATCCAAACGCTAGATTGATCAAAGCCCATGAAATCATTGGATCAAGTTCTCAATTTCAAACTCATCGCCCTGCTGCTCATCGCGGGCCTCGCCCTGCCCTCGCAGGCCACTGCGGATGATGTGAAAATCAATCTTGCCGATGGCTTTGATTTCCCCGTCGGCAAACCCAATGCCGACGGCTATTACAAAGCCCGTGGCCTGCGCCTGCGCTCACCCCAACACTTTGGGGAGGACTGGAACGGGCGCGGCGGGGGCGATAGCGATCTTGGCGATCCCGTTTACGCCGCTGCCGATGGCATCGTCACCTTCGCCTACAACATCCGCACCGGCTGGGGCAACGTCGTCATCACGCGCCACGCCTATCGAGACCCCGCCAGCGGTGAAGTCAAATTTTGCGATACCCTCAATGGCCACCTCAATGAAATCATGGTTAAAGTCGGCCAAACCATCAAACGCGGCCAACAGATCGGCACCATCGGCAGCAATTTCGGCATGTATCCCGCCCACCTCCATTTCGAGATCCGCCACAACATCACCATCGGCATGCAGCGGAGTTCCGTGCCCGCCGATATGACGCACTGGGCAGACCCCACCCAATTCATCAACACATACCGTCGTCTCAATCGCGAGTGGCGCCCCGTCGCCATGCCCACCGGCACCTATCAGGCATACGTCGGCTTCAAAGGACTTTGAAATGGCCATCCAAACGAAAAAAGCAAAATCCTCCTGGTTCACACTGCTCATTCTCATCGCAGCCCTTGCCCTCTGGGCCTACGATCAGAAAAACAAGTCGGGTGGTCCAACTCCCGAGCAGGTGTTTCCTCAAGGGGAAAGGCACAGCCCCACGCCCTCTGAAAAACCTGCGAAATCTTCTCAAAAGTCCACCTTCACAAACAAAGCCAGCCGCTACGAAATTTATCAGAATTGCAACCTCGTGGAGGCCCGCAACAATGATGGAGACAGTTTCATGCTCCGTCTCCCCAACGGAAAAACTGCGGAATTCCGCCTTTATTTCGTCGATACTCCAGAAAGCGCCTTCAAACGTTACGGCGGCGGCGAGAGCAACCACGCCCGCATCAGTCAGCAAGCCGCAGACCTCGGCGGCATTACGCCGGAGCAAGCCGTGGAAATCGGCAAAAAAGGCAAAGCCTTCACTCTTGGCCTGTTGGAAAGCAAGCCTTTCACCCTCCACACCGAGTGGGACAGCCCTTACAACGACGGTCGCTACCACGCCCACGTTGAAGTTTCCTACGAAGGAAAAACCCGCTGGCTTCATCAGGTTCTTGTCGAGCGCGGCCTCGTCCGCATCAAGACCAAACCAGCGGATCTCCCGGACGGCCCAACTGCCGCCCAGGAAAAAGAAAATCTCCGCCGCCTCGAAAGCGAAGCCAAACGCAACAACCTCGGAGCCTGGGGTATTTGATTTAAAATCTTAAATTGAGCGCCCAGTGCGGTAATGGGAAAGCCCTCGGATCGGAGGTGTAAGATTCGGGGAACGTGGCGAAGCGCGGCGGCCGTGAAGTAAGGGATTTTGGGGATCAGCTTCACGCCCCTAATTCATTTTTAGCCCTTCCCCCTGGAACGCCCCATGAACTTGGTATGCACCCTGCTTAAATGAGTATGAAAGAATCGCTAAAGTTTCATACCATACCCGTTGAAAATCCGAATCAATACCATCGCCATGAAATCGTTCCCTCGCCTCATTACCACCGCCCTCGGGCTGCTCGCCGCCTGCTCTCTCGCCAAGGCGGAGCCCCTGAAGATCGCTTATTCTGATTGGCCCGGCTGGGTGGCCTGGGAAATCGCCATTCAAAAAGGCTGGTTCAAGGAGGCGGGCGTGGATGTCGAGTTCATGTGGTTCGACTATGTGCCCTCGATGGATGCCTACGTCGCCGGGATAGTGGACGCAGTGACCATGACCAATGGGGATGCACTCGTCACCGGAGCCACGGGCAAGCCGTCC
>JBBRIB010000132.1:0-7701 GCA_038221745.1 Verrucomicrobiales bacterium | reverse complement strand
TGGGTGTGGATGAGAAATGCCAGATCCGCTTCTTGCCCGTGGCGGTCGTGACCGTCCATTCGCCGTCGTCCATTCGGGTTTCGGCGTCGAACAAGGCATCAATGTAGTCGTTGGCGACGCCTTTCGCGTCGCCGTAAGCCTTTTGAGTCCACAGGCTGATCGTCGGGAGGTCCTCAATGCGGTAGCCCGTGATGTCGGTCCACGCCTGATTGACGAGCAGGATGGCACCGTCTTCGGCAAACAGAAGAGTCGGTGTCGAGACATTCATCACCGTTTGGCGGAACTGCTTTTCGGCTTCTTGCAGTTTTTGCTCGGCCCGTTTGCGCACGGTGATGTCATCGAAAACGGCGACAAAATACCCTATCATCGGGCAATAGACGGAGATTGCCAGACGCTGGCCCCAAGGCTTGAAATCGATCTCGAATCGCTCCGGATTTCCTGTCGAGGCCACCCGGCCATAGGTCTCTAGCACTTCCGGGTGGAGTTCGCTGATTCCTGGAATGACTTCGGTGACGCGCATGCCGATCACATTCTCCAAACCGGTCAGTTTTCCAAAAGCGTCGTTCACCGCAAGATAGATGAAATCATGTGGCTGGCCCTGCTCGTCGGTGAGCATTTGGCAATAGGCGAAACCGTCCAACATGTTCTCAAAGAGCGAGCGATATCTCGCCTCACTCTCCCGCAGGGCGTCCGCACTGCGATTACGCTCGGTGATCTCCTCGACGAACACGGCGAAACCCACGATCTCACCCCCATCGTCGCGCAACGGGTAATAACTTTCCGTCCAAAAACGCGTCACACCGGGTGCGGCGGGTGTTTCACCGGAGAACTCGTAGTCCACCACGGCTTCGCCCGTCACCAGGATGCGGCCCGTCACGAGGCAGATCGTTTCGAAGAGTGCGGGCACGATTTCGGAAGCATGACGGCCCAGATGTGCCTCGGCGGAAATGCCGTTCATCTCCGCAAGACGTTCATTGATGCGCACATAGCGCATTTCCCGATCAAAGAAGCAAAAGCCGATGGGCGCGTTCCGGAGAAGTGAATCGAGCAAGACTCCGACATCTGGAAAATCCATCCCAATGCGGTCGCGCCCGGTGGCGGCGGCACCACTTTCGACGGTCAGACCCGCCACACGCAACGCCGCTTCGGCCTTTTCCAGTCGTGCGTGCAGCCGGGCGATTTCCGAGCCAGCGGCGGATTCGGGAAGCGTGGCTGTTCCCACCGGGTCCGGTTTCGTGCTCATGATAAGGGGAAGTCTGTCAGATATGGGTAGCCCCAGGCAAATGTTTATAATGGGGTGGGTAGAGTCGTTTTCCCGACTCTACCCACCCAATCCGGTGCGCGGGATCAAACCACCGGTGGCGGGGTCATGTCGCCCTCGTCCTCCCGCGTGGGATCTTCGACGAGGGATTGGTTGAAAAAGGAGGGGCGGAACGCGTTCGCCCTAGCGAATGATAGGTCAGCAGTTTGCCCCAGGGAACTTCTCAATAGCGTTTCATCCTCGCGGCGGTCTCCCAAACTATAGGAGCCGGGTACGCATCAGGCCTCTTGGGTTCCATGGACCCTTGCCAGTCCGGAAAGAGTTCTATTCGCCGCTTTCTCCTCGTTTAAAATTATTTTCAGGATGGAGGCAGCTTTCGGATTGTGCAACAACCCTGCCCATTCATACAGGCACCCGTACGTAGCGATTTCGTAGTGTTCGACCTTCTGCGCAATGCAGATGAGCGCACCGTTGATAGCGGGCGAATTCTTGAACTTCTCAGCGATCTCATCACTTTCTTCCAAAAGGCCTCTGGTCGCTTCGCAGGTTTCTTCTTTGGCAGATTCACCAAAAGATTCGAACACGTCTTCGAGTTTCGCAAACTGGCCTATGCTTATTTCAAGATGGGCGAGTATGGCAGCCTGCAAATGTCTGCAGGTGGCGCTATGAGCCAATTTGGGCATGGCTTCCACGATCTGATGCTTGGCACCATACACGTCCGCAAGTTCATCAAGAAACAGGTCATTAAGAGCGAGGGTAGTATTCATAAGTTTTTTCTAGTAAAGGAATGACCCTGCGGCGAACGAATTCTGCCGCAGGGTCTTACTTCTTGGGGAGATCAATAAGTGCGATCCGCTTCTTGCATGGCGCGGCCCTTGTCCTCGGAAGGTGCCGGCGTTGTGGAATCGCTCGTGGAGCAGATATCCGTCGCCTGTGCTTCCTTGAAGATGTCGGTCGCCTTTGTGATGTCATCGCTATCGCTGGCGTGAGCTGAAATGAGGATATTGCCCTCTTTGAGCTTGCCCTCATAGACCTTGGCTTCCAGCTCTGGAATGCCCATGCCAATCAGACCTCCTGCGATACCGCCTACGGCGGCACCAATGGCAGCACCACTAAGCGCGGCCATGATCGGACCAGCGGCGATGAAGGGCCCCAACCCGGGAATGGCGAGGGCACCGATGCCTGCGGCCAGGCCCAGCGCACCGCCCAGAACGCCGCCGGAGCCCGCGCCTGTGATCGCACCTTCAGGTGCTTTGGTATTTTTCTCATGGGCGAACTCGCGAGTCGCTCCCTCGTCGGGAAACAAGACGGAAATGTCGCTGTTAGCGAAGCCCGCCTCCAGAAGACGATCCACAATTAGATCAGCCTGAACTTCCGAGGTGGCAATACAGAATACGGATTTCGAGTACATGGTAATGTTTTGTTATTTTTTGTTGTTTTGTCTGACTATACTATTTCGGGGAGGGAGATCGTTTACTTGACTTCAAGCTGGTCATCGATAGTTTGCTTGCCGCTGGCCTTGATCGCCAGCTCGCGGATCACGCGCTTTTCTTCCGCACTATCAACCGGGCCGCGCAATGTGACCCGACCATCGCTGGTGATGATCTTGACGTTTTGAGCATTCATTGATAAACCGTCCTGGGCCATGATATCCTTGCGGATTTGTGCGGTGACGTCGATATCGGCCCGGCTGTTTCCCTGATCCAGCGCCGTGCGCTCGCTGTTATCACGATCGCTGCTGTTACGCCCGGTATTTTCAGGATCACGGTTGCCGCGCTCCGAGTTTGCAGGACCACTGGAGTTGCGTTCTGCATTGTCGGAATGATCCATGTAATTCTTAACCTTATATGCGCTGTAAACGGAACTGATATAACCCGCCTTGCTCAGATCCGGCCATTCGCCTGCTTTAAAGTGCGGGGCGTTGCTGAGAGCTTCCTTGGTAACGTCCAACTGGAGTTCGTCGGTTCCCTCAGCGAACCGAAACGCAGCGGGTGGCACAATGCTTAACTCATCGCCGATGCCCAGAAAACCACCGGAAGATATCGCTACCGCGACCACCCGGCCTGCGGCCAGGTCCACGACGAGGTCGGCGACTTCACCAACCGTTTCGCCCTTCATGTTCTTCACATTCTTGCCCATGAGCAGGCTAACCTTGGAAGTGCGCCCGTAATTACTGGTGTTGGCTTTCGAGGTGGCGGAACTTGCCGCCTTGTAGTCCGTAGGCACATCGCTTGTCTGAGGTTCCGCGGCCCACGCGACGGAGGTCAGCATCAATGCAGCAGCGGTGCAGCTAGTATGTATCATGATTTTACGTTTCATTGTTTCAATTGGTTGAGTATGTTTTTGCTATTCGAGATAGACACTCTCGATCTGGCCAACATGAAGCATCACACGAAAGTTAAAATGGGGTGAAACCCTACCTCAGTCCGTTCAAGAGATAAATTTAAGATAAGGCTCAACACACAAATAGAGAAGGAATTCAGATTCGTTTGATAGTTCTTGGAACTCATCCCGTTTGAACCAGCCAATTTGAATCACCCGGACTTTTCCTTGATTTCCATTTGAATGACCGCGTTCTCCTCTCCTGTTGTCTTTGCTGCCTTATCCATGAGAACCTGCAGTTCCCGAATCTCTGCGGGGAGGCGCTCGACCGTCTCCAAATCCTTCTCCAGAATCTTCTCGGTTTCGGCGGGTTTGGGATTCATAGGTTACAATGCGCGTTGTCGGGAAGAGATCAAGGGGCGGGTGGAGTCATACACTGTGGCGCTGCAAGATCGAAATGACTTCTGAAAGTGAGATGTCGGGTGTGAATTGACCGGACCTCGCCATGCTGCCCGTTGAAACCCGTGATAATACCCGCGGAATCAAAGCGGATTTAACAACATCGGGTTTATCGACGATCAAAATGACCGAAGCGTCGCCACGCATGGCTTTTGCATAGGGACATGTGCTTTCCGCTTCGTTCATGATTCGCCGGACCTGCCGCATATTCAGGCCGGGAATCTGCGCGTGCATCTCCACTGACAACGTGCAACCACCGTGAGCGTCCTCGATCAGGCTAACCAAGGCCCGAACGGTCGATTCACCGAAGCGCAAGCCGAGTGTTATACCCGCATTCAGGATCGCGCCGTGGAAACACGCGGAACAAGCACCCGCAAACAACATCTCGGGACTGGGGCCGCGCTTTTCGATCCCAGCCTCCAAAGGATTTCCCAAGGTCACGTCCAACAGCCCCTCGGGATTATAAACGGTGCCTGAACGCCCGCCTCTGGAAATCGCTTCAACGGTGAACAATGTCTTCATGCTGAAAAAGCTATGCGGAAGGTGATCCGGTTCCCATGGGGTGTAACCCTACTGCGGTGGCGGGATTTGACCCGCCGTTGACTCCGGCCCCGATCTCGATTCAGGGGACTTTGATCTCCACATAGTGTTCCTGCTGATCGTCAGTGAGGGGGATTGTTTCCCCGAAAATCTCGATTTGATCGAGGAGGATCGTAGGTGTCTCATCCGGGTTCCCGGTGAAACGGCTGATGGTGATGTGATAGACCGTTTGCCGGAAGCGGTAGTGGATTTTATAGCCGGGCCAGTTTTCCGGCAGCCTGGGAATGATACGCAGCTGATCTCCTTCGAGGTTCACTCCTAACAGGGTTTCGACCAACAGGCGGTACATCCACCCGGCGGAACCCGTATACCACGTCCAACCACCGCGGCCGATGTGCGGAGCGACCGCATAGACATCCGCAGCAACAACATATGGTTCAACTTTATAGGTAGCGATTTGTTCCGGCGTCGCACCATGGTTGACGGGATTGAGCATCCTGAAAAGTTCCCACGCCCGTTCGTTTTCGCCCATCTGAGCGAAGGCCATGGCGGTCCAAATCGCCGCATGGGTGTACTGTCCGCCGTTTTCGCGCACGCCGGGAATATAGGCCTTGATGTAGCCGGGATTAAGAAGCGATTTATCAAAGGGTGGATCAAACAACTGAATTAATTTGGCATCGCGGCGGACCAGACGTTGGCTGACGGATTCCATCGCCCGCCGCGAGCGCTCCGGGTCGCCCGCGCCGCTGAGGATGGACCAGCTCTGTGGCAGGGAATCGATCTGGCATTCTTGATTTGTCTTAGAACCAAGAGGATCGCCGTTGTCGAAATATGCGCGGCGATACCAATCCCCGTCCCAAGCGTTTGCTTCGATGTTCTTTTGCAATTGCCGCGCTTGATTGAGACAACGTTCCGCGAAAACGGTATCATTCCGGGAGCGCGCCAGTTCGCTGAAACTGTTCAACACCTGATAAAGGAAGAAAGCAAGCCAGACGCTTTCACCGCGACCCTCTTTCCCGATCTGGTTCATACCGTCGTTCCAATCCCCGCAACCGATGAGCGGTAAACCATGTTCACCAAATTCGAGTCCGTTTTCGATGGCGCGCACACAATGTTGGTAAAGCGTGGCGAACTCCTCGGTAGGCGCTGGCAGGTCGTAATAAGCTTCTTCATCCTGCTTGACGGGGCGTGCATCCAAAAAGGAAACCATCTCATCAAGCACACCGGTATCGCCGACACAGCCGACGTAGCGGCAGGTCACATAGGGCAGCCACAGATAGTCGTCTGAGAAGTGGGTCCGGACACCGCGCCCGGTGGGTGGATGCCACCAGTGTTGCACATCACCCTCGAGGAACTGCCGTGCGGCGGCACGCAGCAAATGGGCGCGGGTGAGAGTGGGCTCGGCATGAACAAGCGCCATCACGTCCTGCAGTTGATCGCGGAATCCATAGGCACCACCCGATTGGTAGAAACCCGTTCTCCCCCATATCCTGCAACTCAGATTTTGATATAACAACCAGCCGTTCGCCATCACGTTCACCGCGGGGTCGGGCGTGTCCAGATTCACCGTACCAAGGGTGCGGTTCCAATAGGACCACAAGCCATCGAGTGTTGAACGACTGGCATCCGTATGGCGGAAACGCCGAATCAGTTCCTGCACCTCCCGGACGTTCTTCCCGACACCGAGGCGGAACGTGGTTTCCCGTTCCTGGCCGTCTTCCAAGGAGAATGAAACCTGAATTGCCCCGCAGGGATCGAGCCCCGCGCCGACCCTGCCGGAAAGGCGCGAGCGCTTCAGTGATGCCGGTCGCGAGAGATTTCCGTTCCGTCCGATGAACTCTTTCCTATCACCCGTCAACGTGCGGGAAGGATCGTTTACATCAAGGAATACAATACGTCCCGGAAACTCGGTATTGCTGAAATTCCGTGCCAGTAGCGCTCCCGTCTTCAGATCCACTTCCGTTTGCACATGGAGGAGGCTCTTGTGCCTCACGTCTCCCAGCACCCATTCGCAATAGCCGGTGACGGACAAGCGCCGTGCCTGACCCGAAACGTTTTTCAATTTCAAAACAGAAAACTTCACGGGAGCATCCATCGCCACAAAAACCCATAACTCGCTGTGTATTCCATCCTCGATGTGCTCGAATACTGTATAACCGAAACCATGGCGTATGACATAAGGTGTCTCGCCCTTTGCAGGGAGAGGCGTAGGGGACCAGAATCTTCCAGTTTGCTCGTCTCGGATGTAAAGCGCTTCACCCGTGGGGTCTTGAACGGGATCGTTGTTCCAAGGTGTCAGCCGGAATTCATGGGCGTTCTCCATCCACGTGTAAGCGGAACCGCTTTCGGAAACCACGGTGCCGAACTCGGGATTGGCCAGCACGTTCACCCACGGTGCAGGGGTCATCATGCCTTTGGAAAGCGTGATCACATATTCATGGCCATCCTTGGTAAAACCACCGAGGCCATTGTGGAACAGCAGCTCTCTCTGTGGCAAAGGTGCCTCCGGCTCCGCTGCCTTGAGCCGCGTGATCGCGAGCAGCGGGATGGTAGTTTCGGAAATCCCCCGATGTTCCAGTTGGTCCGCCAAAGAACCCTTTTCATCATTCAACACGATCCGGGCCGAGGCGTGCAGCAGCAGGCGGTCTTCATTTGGAATCTGTTCGAGGCTACGGACGAAAATTCCGCCCGGTTTGTCCATCATCTTGGCCTCAAGTCCGGATGAGATGAGATCGGTGATCCGGGACTCGAGTGAATTCCTGTAGAGGGAAACGTCCTCGTGCAGGATGACCAGATCCACAGTGAGCCCCTTCATGCGCCAGTAGGAATGTGCTTGGATAAGTTGTCGGACCAGCTCGATTTTCCCGATATCGCTGATGCGCACGAGTATAATGGGAGTATCCCCGGAAATACCATAACTCCAGAGTCCGTTCTGTCCGCGGCGGTTGCTGAGCAGAACGCCCGCGTCGGCCCGGCGGGCTGGATTTGAATAAATCAATCCACCAGCCAGGTTGCCGTAAAGTTGGGCTTCGGTCTCGGTGATGTTCAGATGATGCAAGGTCACTTGATTATGAGTCCATGCGAGATCAAATGCCCGCTCCGCCATGTGGGGGCTTTGG
>JBBRIB010000131.1:0-7717 GCA_038221745.1 Verrucomicrobiales bacterium | reverse complement strand
GGCGCTTTCCAGCCACCTCACCGCCTTCCATGCGACGCCCGCCACGGCCTACAACCGCGCGGACACGTTACCCGCGCTAGACACCCGCATCCAGAGCTTCTCCGCCCGCACCGATACCGTGGCCTTGGGTCCTGTGAATCTAACCGTCTGGCTCACCGACAACGGCTTCGCCAATGGCAGCGGAGACTCTGACAACGATACCCTGATTGAACGCTTGGAATTCGCTTTCGGTCTCAACCCGAACGCCAACGATAATGTTCCAAACGTCACAAACGTGATCAATGGCATTCTGGTCACCCGCGGCACTCCTGCGATCTACTCTGCTCCTACCGCAAATGGCCAGGACTTCCGAGTCGTCTTCGTCCGCCGCAAGAACCCGGCCTCCGTCGGCTTGGTTTACACCCCGCAGTTCAGCTCCGGATTGGACGTCTGGGAAAACAGCACGGCCATCCCCACCGTGATCGCCAGCGATGGCGATGTGGAAGCGGTCAGTATTCCCTATCCGTTCTTCGTGAATGGCAAAAAGGCGAGGTTCTTCCGTGTGGGTATCTCCGAGGCTCCCTGATGAAATTTCAAATCTAAATCTCCCATTTCAAATCTTCACATGAAACTTCCCATCCTCGCCCTCATCCTCGCCGCCGCGCCCGCCTCCACCCATGCGGCCATTCTTTACAGCGGACTTCAGAACATCGGCATCACCAACAGTTTCACCAGCGTCTATGTGGACGTGGATGCCGTGAGCAGCGGCCTGACCCAGGCAACGGGCTGGGATCTTGATGCCTTTTTCGGCGGGGAGGCTTTTGGCAACAGCATCAACTTCCAACCCGCCCGCCAATCCGTAGCGGTGAACTCTGCGATTCTCCGCTTGAACATCGGTGCCGTGGTGGACTCTTCAAGAAACTACTGGAATGCCGAGGCTGGCTCCTCCACCCACATCGGTGCCGGGTCCGGCCAATTCACCTCCGGTGCTGAAGGTTACCTCGGTTTCAAACTTGTCGATAACAGCGCCGCTGGCCCGTATTTCGGTTGGATGCGGGTGAACTTCTCCAATGCCGGCGGCACGGGCGCCATCATTGACTGGGCCTATGAAAACACGAGCGGCACAGCCATCACCGTCGGTGCGATTCCCGAACCCACCAGTGTTCTCTTGCTTGGCCTCGGCAGCGTGCTTTGTGCGCTGCGCCGCCGCAGGGGAGCATGAGGTGAGTTTGCTCTGCTCTGGCCCTTCACCAGACGCAATCAGAAATTCCACTCCGGCTATGAGCTCCCGGAAAACGACATCGGCTGCCAGGACTGACGCTGCCGTGACAAGAGCTGGGACTCCTGCCGCATCGCCATCGGGTTCTTCCAGGAAAACAAAATCCCCTTCCAAGAGATGGCGAACGCCAATGAACCCATCTGCAGGAAAGAGGACCACAATTCTTAATCATCGGTGTCCAAAAGTAGCGGGAAAAACCCCTTAGCCGCGGCGCTCAATGAAAATCATGCGAACGGCCTGCATGTTCTGGTTCGGGGTGGGGGAGTGGCTCGAGGTGAGTCACGAACATCGTCGGTTGATCGCCTTCGGAGCGTTGGAGCATGCCGTGGGCCAGTAGAAATGACTCGGTCACGATGAGCATCTGGTGCAGCTTGAAAGTTTCCTTTTTCACAAACAGATTGGCGATTCCCGTTTCGTCTTCCAGTGAAATGAAACAATGCCCTTTCGCGGTGCCGGGGCGTTGGCGGCAGATGGCCATGCCGGCCACGGTGATGGGAATGCCGTGAGGGAGATTTTGTAAATCGATGGCTCGTAAAATTTGCCGGCTGCCGTGCTGCTCCCGCCACAAGCGCATCGGATGCGGGCCGGTGGTGGCTCCTTGTGTTAGGAAATCGGCGGACAGGCGCTCGCCCATCGTCATCGCCGGCAGGACCACTTTGCGGTCTTCCTCACGCGGCTTGAGAAGATCGTCAAACAAGGGCAGCTCCACCTGCCACAGCGCTTGGCGGCGATGATCGATTTCTATCAAACCATTCAATGCGCCTGCCTGGGCAAGCAGGCGTTTTTCCTTGGCATTGGGCCTCGCACGCAGGAGGAAATCCTCCAGTGTGTGGAAGGGTGCTTCGTTTCTAACATCTACCAGGCGTTCACGCGTGGCGCTGGAAAGTCCCTTCAGCCGGTCCAGCCCGAGGCGCAGGGTGCGGTCCTTCTCGATGATTGTTAGATTCTCACTATGGATGCAGGAAACCGGCAACACGCGCAGGCCCTGGCGTTTGGCATCCTGGATGAGCGTGTTCACCGAGTAGAATCCCATCGGCTGGTGATTAAGTAATCCGGTAAAAAATTCCGCCGGATGATGGACCTTGAGCCAACAACTCGCATAGGCGATGAGTGCGAATGATATGGCATGGCTCTCGGGAAATCCGTAAAGCGCGAAGGAGCCGATGGAAGCGATGATCTTCTGCTGGATGGGCAGGGCGATGCTGCGTTCGCTCATGCGTTGGCGGAGATTCGCCGTCACTTTTTCCATCCGCGCATCGCTGCGCTTGAAGGCCATCGCCCGCCGCAGTTCATCCGCCTCCGCCCCGCTGAAGCCGGCCACGTCCATCGCCATCCGCAGCACTTGTTCCTGAAACAACGGCACGCCCAAGGTCCGCCGCAAAGTTTCTTCACAGGCCGGGTGGATGTAATCGATTTTTTCCCTGCCGGCGCGTCGGTTTAAATAGGGGTGCACCAGATCCCCCACGATCGGGCCGGGGCGGATGATCGCCACTTGGATGGCGACGTCGTAAAACGTCTGCGGTCGTAAAATCGGCAGGGTCGCCATCTGCGCGCGGCTCTCGACTTGAAAGGTGCCTATCGTTTCCGCACGGCACAGCAGCGCGAAGACGGCGGGATCATCCTTGGGAATCGTGGCGAGATCCACCGGGTGGCCACGGCGGGCGCAGATCTCGATGGCATGCTCCATCGCCGCAAGCATGCCAAGGCCGAGCAGATCGATCTTCACGATGCCCATGTCCTCGCAATCGTCCTTGTCCCACTGCACCACGTTCCGTCCGGCCATGGTGGCGGGCTGCAGCGGCACCACCGAGTCCAGCCCATGATCGCAGATGATCATGCCGCCCGAGTGCTGGCCAAGATGGCGTGGCATTCCCAACACCGCCTGATAGAGATGCTCCAGCGCCGCCAGCCGTGGGTGGGATGGCGGTAAAAGGTGTGCGATTTTTTCCTGGAAACTGCGCTTATCCTTGCTCTTCTCCCCGCCCTCTCCCTGGAAATGGGATGGGCTGTTAGAAAAACGATCCGCCACGGAAGGTGGGAATCCCAGCACCTTGCTCATTTCCCGGAAGGCGGACTTGGGCCGATAGGTGATCACGTTGGCCGTCATCGCCGCATTGCGGGTGCCGTATTTGCGGAAGACGTATTGGATCACCTCCTCGCGCCGCTCGCCGGAGGGGAAATCAATATCGATGTCCGGCCAGCTTTTCCGATTTTCGCTCAGGAAGCGCTCGAACAACAAGCCGCTGCCCACCGGATCCACGGCGGTGATTCCCAACGCATAACAGACGGCCGAGTTTGCCGCGGAGCCACGCCCCTGGCAGAGGATGCCGCGCCCGCGCGCGAACTCAATGAGGTCGTGCACGATCAGGAAATAGCCGGGAAATCCCAGCCGCTGGATCATCGCCAGTTCATGCTCAAGCTGCTGCCGCACCGCAGGTGTCAGAGTCGGATAGCGGCGGGCTGCTCCCGCGTAGGTCTGCCGCCGCAGCATGGTGGCCTGCTCTGGCAATGAAAGTGGATTGCCCCGGCCATCGGCATAATCCGGGAAACGGTAATTAAGATTTTCCAAGGTGAACTCTAGCCGCTCGGCAAGCCGTGAGGTGTTGGAAACCGCTTCCGGCACATCATGAAAAAGCGCCGCCATCGCTCGTGGTGATTTGAGATGCCGCTCGCCGTTGGACGCAAGCAGATGCCCGGCTTGATCGAGCGGCAGGTGGTGGCGCAGACAAGTGAACGCATCGCCCAGCCGCCGGTCCCCACGGCTGGCGAACAGCGGGGCATTGCTCGCCAGCAAGGGCAGCCGCAAGTGAGCTGCCAGGTCGATGAGCTGGCGGTTGAGCCGCCCATCATCCCGCAGGCCGTGGCGGGTGAGTTCGAGATAAACATTTCCCGTGCCGAAGGCTGCGAGCAAGTGCTCCGCTGCCCGCAGCGCCGCTGCGCGATCGCCGCGCAGCAGCGGCCTGCACACCGGCCCATCGCGATCGCCCGTCAGCGCGATCAACCCGCCGGAACGTGAGAGGAAATCCATTCCCAGCCGATGCGTTAGATGATGCTCGGTGAGCTGGCGGCTCATTTGGCGGTAGCCTTCACGAGTGGCGCACAGCACCGGGAAACTGGCACCATCCGCGGATTCCAACATGCAGCCCACCAGTGCGCGGATGCCGCATTCCTTCGCCGCGTGATGGGCGCGGGCGGAGCCATAGAACCCATGGCGGTCCGTGATGGCGATGGCGGAGTAGCCGAGCTGGGCCGCCTGTTGGACCATCGCTTCCGGCTGGCTGGCCCCTTCGAGAAAAGAGAAAGCCGAGCGCGCGTGGAATTCATGGAAAGTTGGACTCATTGATAAATTCCTTCGAGTTTCCAAAGATCCGGTTTTTCAAACACCAGCCGCAGCAGATGGCGGCTTGCAAGTTGCACATCCCACTCTAGCCGTTGCCAAGCCTGCGCGGGTTCCCACCAAGCACCGGAAGCAGGATAGGGGCCACGCGCTTCGAGCACCTGCCCGGGGTGTGGCCCTGTCAGCAAGGCGAGCGGCAACGGCTGGCCACCGCGCACTTCATGAGCCACCGCGATTTCCAACGGCGGGCGATAGCGATGCAGCGGCAGCGAGCATGCCGGCAGCGGCCTGGCCACCGCTTGCGCCATCGCTGGCCCCGCTGCCGGCCATAGGCTGAAGGCATCCGGCGCATGATTGTCAGGCGGCACCGGGATGCCGACGCGCCCCGGGCCTAACAAGGCTTCAAGCTTGGCCAAGGTCTCCGCCCAACGCTCCGGCTGTGGCAATTGCCGGCCGAACCACTCGCGCTGCGCCGCCACCGCGAAGGTCGTCTCAGCATCCAGTTCCAGCCCGCTCACGGCAGCGCCCAGTTGCAGCGAATCCAGCCACGTTTGCAAAGGGCCCAACATCCCCTCCACCGTGCTTTGCGGTTCGGGCAGGCGGATCTGGCGTGGCACTTCCTCACCCGTTTCTAACAATATTCTGAAATCGAGGCGGCTCGCCGCCAAATGCCGCGCCGCCAGCCGCCCGCTGAGTGTATGGAGCAGGCGCTTCAGGGCGAAAACCAATGGCTCCAGCGCGGTGATGGCCTCCTCGAAAATGGCCCGTTGCGTCAGGCATTCCGGCGGGCGATGAAGGCGCAGAAGGCGACACGATTTCCCATGCAGCAGATCGTGCCAATGTCCCACCTCCAGCCCCAGCCGCTCGGTGAGCGCCTGCCGTGGCAGAGCCATGAAATCGCCCAAGGTTCTCATCCCCCAATTTTCCAACAATCGGATCGAGGGATGCTGGTGGCTGATGGCATGAAGGAAATTGAGCGGCACATTTTTAAGATCCGCAGGCTCGATGCAGCGCCCCTGCGTGCTCTCGTGGCGGGCGGCGAGATAGGCGAGATCCGGGGTGGCGGCGCGCGCGTGCCACAGCTCCACCTCGGGTAGATCGAGCGAATCCAAAGCCACGGACGCTTGGCTGCGGCGGTAGGATAAATCCAAAATCAATCCATCCGCCGCCGTGATTTCAAGGTCCGGCGTGAGCGATTCCGCCAGCTCGATGCATTCCGCGAGTAAAGCCGCCTCTGCGGGTGGATCACGCGGCAGCACGCGCAATTCCGGGCAGCGGACCAGCGCCCGGTTGAGCGGCCAGCCGGCGGCGATCCCCTGCTGCCGCGCCGTGTGATTGACCGCCGCGAGCGGTAGTTTTTCCTTGGCCGCATCCGCTTGTGGCGTCGCGAGGATGGCGCAAGCCAGCCCTGCCAGATCCTGCCGACCTCGCAAAACGGCCACTGCCGAAAAATCCCGAATGTAGAGTGCTGCGAACATTTTATCGAATCTGGATCGTGGCGGCGGATTGCATCCGCCAAGCCCATCGATCACCGCATGTTTTGGTGGGTAGCATACCTTGTTTTTTTTAGAATGGGCATGGAGAATGCAATCCGCCGCCACCGTGCGCTCAATTCGCCCGGTGGAGTTTTTCCGGCACCATGCACAGTTGCTCCCTGAGTTCCTCGCGGGTCTTATCGAAGTCCTGCAAGCAAAGATCCGCCGAGAGCTGCCATCGTTGTTTCGCGCAAGGCACCAGCGGGAAAGCAGTCATCACCACCAGCCGCCCGCCGTGATTTTCCACCGTCTGCTTCAGCCGCCACCAGCCCGCCGCCGGGAAAGCCAATAAATCTTTGCGCGGTAGCCGGGTGCTGTCCAACAGTAGGAACGGCACATTACCGTCCCGCGCCAACAGGTCCGCCGCCTTGAACATTTCCGTCACCGCCCGACAGCGCACCCACAGCAAGCGCGAACATGCAGCAGCGGAAAATGAACTTGGATCAAAGCCATCCGCCCCATCGATCCATACAAACTCCGGGTGCGCACTCCCCCCCTCCGGCTCGCCTAACAGACCCGCCACCCACAGCCCCAGTCCCGAAACCGGCCCTGCCGCCACCACCTCGGAAATCGCCCCCGGCGGAAAGGCCTCCGCCGTGAACGCCACGCCACGCGCTGGTTTCTCCACGATCTCCGCCCGCAAGCCATCTGAATTGTAGCGGCGGTCTGTGACCGTCGAATTCTCCCGCAAGCCATCTGAATTGTAGCGGCGGTCTGTGACCGTCGAATTCTCCCGCAAGCCATGTCCTTCCGGGCGCAAGCCATGCGCCTGCGGGAATTTCTCCCGCAGTTGTTGGCGTAAAATCTCAATCGCTCCCGGTGGCACAAAGCGAGTTTAACGGTCATTTGAAAATGTTCAAGAGAACAGTTTTTTCTTCTTTCCGTGGCATCCAGCTTTCGTCCCACTTTGACATGCGGCCAGCCATACAGGTGGCGCATGCCAAAGGAACGCGAAAGATCAGCCCAAGTGTGGACAGTCCGGCTCTCCTTGGCATCCAGCTTTCGCCCTCCTTTGACATGCGGCCTACGGCGAGGCCGCGCTACCTTGCTATTTCCAAGTCTCCAGCCCCCGCTTCTCCGCCAGCGGACGCACCACGTTCTTCTTCGAAATCCGCTACATGCATTCTCTCAAGATTCGCGGGGGATTTGGGATTTGAGATTTGAGACAGCGTTTTCATCAATGCTTATTGGTGGCGGTCAGGTTGTATCGCTTGTAGCGGCGTCTCTGTGAGCGTCGATGCCCGTGCTCCGCGCGGAGCCCTCTTCCTCTTGCGTCTCCGGCAAAGGCTGGAATGAATCCCAGCGGAAGACAAAATGGCGAACCATCCTTGCCCAGTCCGCGCCAGGGTTGCGTTTTGCCATGTGCCGCAGAGCAGCCAAGCAATTTGCACGACGGTTGGGGGATCATTGGCTGTGTGGTGGGATTAAGGCAGAGGGAGTTAGGACGGCTTTCAGGGTTGGCATGAGGCTTGCGAAAGGAAACGGCGATTCCACGATCCACCAACTCCCGTCCATTATGAAGTCCCTTCTCCATTTCTTCGCAGTGTCCAGTTTCACAGCAGTTCTGTTGACCGGTGCTAACTATCT
>JBBRIB010000130.1:0-7719 GCA_038221745.1 Verrucomicrobiales bacterium | reverse complement strand
ACTCCCACCGTGCGTTACGAACCTATTTCCACTGAATTTTTAATCCGCAATCGTGAGAATCTCCGAGCTCTGCTCAAGCCCGGTAGTTTGGTCATTGTGCATTCCAATGATATTTACCCGACCAATGCAGATGGCATCATGCCCTTCAAGCAAAACAGCGATCTGTTTTACCTCACCGGCGTGGATCAGGAGGAAACGATTCTCGTGTTGATGCCGGATTCGGTGGACCCCAAGGAGCGTGAAATTTTGTTTTTGAAGGAAACCAGCGAACACACCGCGGTGTGGGAGGGGCAAAAACTCACGAAAGAACAAGCGCGTGCGGCGACGGGGATCGAACGCATCGAGTGGGCGCACAGCTTCGCTGGATTCCTCCACCGGATGGCCCCGCAAGCGGAGCATATCTATCTGCTCACCAACGAGCATCTGCGTGCTACCTCCGTGGTGGAAACACGCAACGCCCGCTTCATCAAGGAATGCCAGGCACGTTATCCATTGCACCGCTATGAAAGGCTTTCTCCGCTCATGCACCAACTGCGGATATATAAAGATAAGGAGGAAATCCGCATCATGCAGCGGGCCTGTGATATCACGGAACAAGGTTTCCGAAGGGTGCTGGGTTTCATCAAACCGGGAGTGGGCGAGTGGGAGATCGAGGCAGAGTTGCTCCATGAGTTCGTGCGCCGGGGTTCGCGAGGATTTTCCTATGCTCCGATCATCGGCACAGGCAAAAACGCATGTGTCCTGCACTATGTGGAAAATGATGAAATCTGCCAGGACGGCGATCTTCTGTTAATGGATGTGGCCGCCGAATACGCCGGCTGGGCCTCCGATCTGACGAGGACGGTGCCGGTGAATGGAAAATTTTCAAAACGCCAGCGGCAGATCTATGATGCGGTTTTGAGGGTCTTCCGCGGTGCCAACGAAATCCTGCGCCCCGGAAACACGCCGATGGAATATCAGAAACAAGTGGTGGAAATGATGGAGCGCGAGCTGGTGGGCCTCGGCCTGTTCACCGCCAAGGAGGCTCGGGCACAAGGGCCGGATAAAGCACTGGTAAAAAAGTATTTCATGCATGGCACTTCGCATCATCTCGGTCTGGATGTACACGATGTCAGCCCACCTCACACCGCGTTTGCAGAAGGCATGCTCTTCACCATCGAGCCGGGCATCTACATTCGCGAAGAAGGCATCGGCGTGAGACTCGAGAACGATGTGCTGATCGGAGAAAAGTCCAACTTCGATCTCATGCGCAACATTCCCATCGAGGCCGAGGAGATCGAGAGCCTGATGAGCGCGCGATAAACAAATCTTTCGCTTATTGATGAAAATGAGTATCATCCAGGCATGATCGGAATTGTGTTAGGTTCGGGCTTGGGATTGCTCGCAGATGCGGTGGTGGTGGAATGTGAGGTATCCTTTGCGGAAGCAGGCCTACCCGCCTCCTCGGTGCCGGGCCACGCGGGCAAGTTTGTTTTCGGGAAATTGGGCATGGCATCCGTGGTGCTGATGAAGGGGCGCGTCCATCTTTACGAAGGGCATTCGCCACGGCTCGTCACGAGTGGGATCCGCTGGCTGGCAGAGCAAGGGTGCGTGCAACTGATTCTCACCAATGCCGCCGGAACCCTGAACAAAAATTTTGCACCAGGCACCTGGATGATGCTGGGCGACCACCTGAATCTAACCGCCACTTCACCCCTCGAAGGGGCGGATTTCGTGGATCTATCCGTGGCCTACGATGCCGGGTGGCGCGAAGCTTTCCGCGAGGCGGCGGCGGCTAGCGGGATGCCCTTGCACGAAGGTGTCTATGCCGGCCTGCGCGGCCCCCAATACGAGACCCCGGCGGAAATCCGCATGTTGCGCACCCTCGGAGCGGATGCGGTGGGAATGAGCACGGTATTGGAAACCATCCAAGCCCGCTCACTGGGAATGAAAGTCGCCGCGTTTTCCTGCCTGACGAACTGGGCCGCCGGAATCACCGCCGCCCATCTGGATCACCACGAGGTCTTGGAAACCGGCCAACAAGCGGCGCGGGCGATGATCGAGTTGCTGCAGAAGGTGATCGGAAAAGCTGACGAGTCTTAGCAGGAGCAGCTCTTCCCCCCCGATTCTGAAAATTTCCGCCCATGAGCAGGATACAGCTTGGACCTGGGGCGAAGTTCGTCCAAGCTTCGCCCAGCCATGCGTTTTCCCGGCACTTACACCGCACTTATTACCCCGTTTCGCAACGGAGCTATCGACGTTCCTGCCTTTCAATCCCTTATCGAGCGGCAAATCGCCGCTGGAATTGACGGCATCGTCCCGGTGGGGACCACTGGGGAATCGCCCACGCTCGATACCGCAGAACACATTGAAGTCATCCGCCTCGCCGTGGAGTTCGCCGCCGGGCGCTGCCAAGTGGTCGCCGGAACCGGCGCGAATGCCACCGCAGAGGCCATCGAACTCACCCAAGCCGCCGAGGCTCTGGGAGCGACCGCTTCTCTGCAAGTTTGCCCCTACTACAACAAGCCCTCGCAAGAAGGACTCTATCTCCATTTCAAGGCCATCGCCAACGCGACCAAACTGCCGATCATGCTCTACAGCGTGCCGGGGCGCTCGATGGTGGAAATCGCCCCTGAAACGGCGGCGCGGCTGGCGGCGGATTGCCCGAACATCACCGCCATCAAGGAGGCCGGCGGCTCGGTGGACCGGATCAATCAGCTCGTCCAAGCGCTTCCCGAGGGCTTCGGCATCCTCTGCGGGGACGATCCGCTGCTGCTCCCCTTCGTCTCTTGTGGCGCGACGGGCCTTGTTTCGGTGGCATCCAATTTGATCCCGGAAACCATCGTCAGCTTGGTAAAAGCCTCGCTGAGCGGAAACTTCGCCGGGGCCCTCATCCAGCAAAAAAAATTCTACCCCTTGATGCGCGGCTTGATGTCGCTAGATGTAAATCCTGTGCCAGTCAAAACCGCCGTCGCCCTTCAAGGCCATTGTTCCGCCGAGCTGCGCCTGCCACTTGCTCCGATGAGTGCGGAAAACACCGCCAAGCTTACCGACCTCCTGAAATCCTACCAACTCCTCGCTTAACTTCCAACTTCCAACATTTCCCCCATGCCCTACCCCAAACTTTTCAGCCCAGGCCCTGTCGATGTTTCGAAGGACACCTTCACCGCGATGTCCCAAACGATGATCGGCCACCGCGGCTCTGATTTCGAGAACCTCTACGCCTCGCTCCAGCCCGGCCTTCAGGAAATTTTCGGCACGGCCCGCCCGGTCTTCATTTCCACCTCCTCCGCATGGGGCGTGATGGAAGGTGCGCTCAGGAATCTCGCCAGGAAAAAGGTGCTGTGCCTGTGCTGCGGTGCGTTCTCCGACAAATGGTTGGACGTTGCCAAAAAATGCGGCTTCGAGGCAGAGGCCGTGCAAGTCGAATGGGGACAGGCGATCAACCCGGAAGTGGTCCGCGCCAAGCTGGCCGAAGGTGGCTTCGATACCGTGACTTTCATCCACTCGGAGACCTCCACCGGTGTGCTCAACGACATCGTGGCCATCGCCAAGGTGGTGAAATCCTTCCCGGACACCATGCTTATTTGTGATACGGTTTCATCGCTCTCGACGGTGCCGGTGGACATGGATGCAAACGACATCGATGTGATGCTCGCCGGAGTGCAAAAGGCCCTCGCGTTGCCACCGGGCATGGCGGTGTTTGCTGTTTCCGAAGCGGCGATGGAGCGTGCGAAAGGCAATCCAAACCGCGGTTACTACTTCGATTTCGTCGAGTTCGCGAAAAATGCAGCTGCGAACAACACTCCCTGCACGCCCGCGATTTCACTTCTGTTCGGCCTTCAATTCATCTTGGAAGGAATCGCCAAAGAAGGCTTTACCGGACGCCGCGCACGCCATGCCAAGACCAATTCGATGATCGCCGCGTGGGGTGCCAAGCATGGCTTCGAACTCTTTGCTCCGGAAGGCCGCCGCTCGTTCGCCCTCACCTGCTTCGCCACGCCAGCGGGCTTTGATCTCTCCGCATTCATCAAGAATCTGAAGAACAAGCACCACTTCCTCATCAACGGCGGCTACGGTAAAATCAAAGGCACCACCTTCCGGATTTCCAACATGGGCAATGAAACCGAAGCCACCATACAGGAACTCATCGATGCCATGGATGACGTTCTCGGCTGAATAAAAATCTACCGTTTTTCCAACCACCGCTCGTTCCCATAACGGGCGGTGGTTTTTTGTGTGATTGCGTCTGGATCGATTTGAAAATCACAGAGTTCCCAGCATTCTGATAGAGCCGCAGCCATGTTTTGCGCCCGCTTGAGTGAATCCCCGGCGCCACAAGCCATGGCCGCCGAGCCTTGGTGCAAGAGTCCGTGACGGGTTCTGCGCTGCCCGGCTCCTGCGAGTTTCCGGCCTCCCACCCCAATCGGATCATGGCTCACCGGATTCTCAAAACAAAGCGCGGCTCCCGTTTCCTCATGCCCATCGCTCAGCCGCACGGCGGTCCCCTCCCCTGCAAGCACCCCGGCCAGCGCGGCGTGAATCCAACGATAGCTTTCCGCGCCACGAATGGCAGCCAACTTTTCCCCATGCGGCACCACCAGGGAGTAGGTCCAGTCCGCCCGATGATCCACCATTCCCCCGCCGGTCCAGCGCCTCACCCAATCGACTTGGGAAATCGCCTGGCGTGCCTCGTCGATTTTCCCGAAATAGCCCACGCTCGCCCAATCCCCACCCCACTGATAAATCCGCAGCAGGGGCTCCACCGCGTTTTCCAACAACCACTCATCCACCGCCATCGCCTCAGGACCGGGGCGCGCCACCGGATCCATCCACAGCTTCATTTTGCGAAAACCCTCCATCCGCGCCCACTCTGGATTCTTAAATCTAAAATCTCAAATCTCAAATTTCTCACCTGACCAAACCTTGCATTCTCGGAGAACCTCGCCACTTTCTCCGCATGCCCGCCATCGCCCCGAAGCCTCACAGCGCCCTGCTCATCGTCGGCCACGGTTCCACCGAGAATCCGGATTCTTCCACCCCTTATTTCGATCATGCCGATGAGATCCGCCGCCGCAATCTTTTCGGCGAAGTCCACTGCTGCTTTTGGAAAGAGGAGCCCTCCCTTCGCGAGGCTTTCTACCTGATTGATGCCGATGACATTTACGTCGTCCCGGACTTCATCAGCGAGGGCTATTTCACCCAAGACGTGATCCCGCGCGAGCTTCAGCTCACCGGCCCATCCACCGTGGTCCGGGGGAAAAATTTCCACTATTGTCTGCCCGTGGGGGTCCATCCCTCGATGACCGGCCTGATCCTCCGCCGGGCCAAAGAAGTGGCACCAAACATCGATCCGGCAGAAACCACCCTCATCATCACCGGCCACGGCACCGGCCTGAATCAGAACTCCACCAAGGCCATCCGTGATCAGGTGGACATGATCCTCGCCTCGGATGCCGGCTATGCCGCCGTACTCGATGCCTACATGGAGGAACAACCCTTCATCGCCGAGTGGGATAAAATGTCAGACACGCCAAACGTCATCGTCGTGCCATTTTTCATCTCTGATGGGCTTCATTCCTTCCAAGATATCCCCGTGCTGTTAGGTATAGAAAACGAAGTGGGCGCGGCAGCGAGCCAACGCGAAGTCTTCCGCCAGAACCCTCATCAACTGCGAGGCAAAACCCTTTACTATAGCTCCGCCATCGGCACCGAACGTTTATTGGCCGATGTGATTCTCGATCAGGTATATGACTTCGATCAAGCGCACCCAACGATCTAATCCATTTTTCATACAGCCATGTCCACCGCCCACAAACTTCGAGACCTCATTCGTTCAGGCATCCACCGCATTGGAGAAATCGAGCTCCAAACCGATGTTTATGGTTATCCTTACGTGATCTGCCATTTCGCCGATGCCGAGCTCTCGACCGAACCCGCCTTCGGTGGCCTCGAGCATCATGAAGGCCCGTCGGTCGCCCGCGAAATTTCAACTTACTCTGCCGATGGCACTTACCGTTTCACCAAGGGCCAGGTGAATCTCAAGCGCGGCTGGGTGATGTCCTTGGAAAATGAAGAGCAACTGCGGCTGGCAATCGATCAATTCTACCCAGCCTGCCTCGGCTTGTTTCTGGCCTATCAAGATGGCAGCTTGGAAATTGAAACGCTGCGGGAAAAACTCAATCGCCAGACTGGCATGTACCGCTTTGCCCGCTCCATCAGTGATGCGGGTGCTCAGGAGTTGGTTCAAAAAGTCTGCGGCCCGGCCCATCAATGCGCGAAGAAAATCCTTTGGAAAATCGATGCTGAAACTCCCCTCAATGACAGCGAAGCCAGCCGCTTCAATGGCATCCCCGGCGATCTTGACGAATCAAAGGCCATTCCCCTGCTCTGCCGCGAAGCCTGCAATCACTTCGTCGCAGAATGCCGGAAAGCGGCCAAAGCGGAGTTCGAGGCAAAAGCCGCTGCAGCCGAATAGGAGGCTGCTGGGATAGCAGAGCAAATCAAGGCAACGTCCCGGCATTACCCACCGGATTCAAGTTGTGGTACAACCAACGATCCCGCTCGAGAAAAGCATCTACCGTCGCGTTTCTAAGCGAAGTTTTTGCAGCGAGGAATGCACCTGCCAGAGTTTGGCAACTGTTGCTACATTGAGGATAAATGGCGATGGATGAGGTTGTCCAAGTCCTTCCGCAAGTTCATTTATGAGCAAGCTGAGCCGGATCCACCGATTCAAATCATCCAAAAATGCGGTATTGCCGGAAACGTCTTTAGAAGCGGGCAACGCGGCGGCACTGAAACGAGCTGTGGCAAGGCGCAACTCGTTCGGCTCCAATCCGAAGTGCCTTGCGAGACTCAAGCCTTCCTCTAGGTGAAGATAATAGCCGAATGTCTCAGCCCAATCTTCCCATGGATGGCTCGAGGCATAGGCAGAAATATAATTCTGCGACCAGCTCGCGGGAGCCCCAGTCTCACGGTGATTGCAAAGGGCGGTGTCGTAGTTTTGCCGCTCATCTCCAAAACAATTGCGAAAGTTTTCCAACCAAACACCGTCGCGACTCAACAGATTCCAATAATAATGGCCAAGTTCATGCCGTATGTGGCCAGCCAAGGAGCGATACCTCTCACCCATTCTCTCGCGCATGGCCTCCCGTTCGGAATCATCCGCCTCGCTGATATTGAGGGTGATGACCCCATCCTCATAACCTGTTAAAACAAATTCCCCTGGCACGGAAGCCATGAACTTGAACCCGAGTCCCATCGGATCGGACTCCATGCTTGCCAGCGGCAGGCCGAGCCGGAGCAGTTGGGTTAGTATTCGGCGTTTTGCACCTTCGGCCTTATGCCAGAGCTTTTCATTTCCAGAGATGTCCAGTTGGGGAATCATCAGGGTAAGTTGGCAGGAGACACACTTATCTCCAGGCAAGCCAGCTTCGAGCACCCAGTTACAATTGCATGCCGTAGCGCGTTGGGAACACGGGCGGAAGGCTTTCCCGGAAACTTCCGCAAGAGTTGTATACCAATAACCGGTCGCAGCATCCATGATAAATGAAGCGACTCTCTGTGACGAGGGGTCAAATCCGACATCGGCACCGCAGGCCACGCACCGGGTGTTGGCCGAATAAAGCGGATTCCCACAGTCACAGGCATCGTGATGATCCCCAGTGGCTGAAGATGAGAGAATGCCGTGCATTGGAACCTAGTTCCGCCTGGTACGCATTCCGCTTACAATGACCATCA
>JBBRIB010000129.1:0-7766 GCA_038221745.1 Verrucomicrobiales bacterium | reverse complement strand
AAGATTCTTGCCCAGCTCTGGAAAAGTCGTCGAATCCACCTTGAATTCGCCCCATTTCCCAAGCTGTCCACCAAGCGAAAGATCCATCATCACCGGATGCTCGAAGGTCTCGTTCGCGTAAATGCGCTGCACGTCCTCGCTCACCAGAAACTCCAGATATTTAGTCGCTGCATCCGTGTTTTTCGAGTGCTTCACCACACCCGCCGCGCTCACGTTCGTGTGCGTCCCGCGCCCGTCCTGATTCGGGAAAACCATCCGCACCGCCTCGCCCGCTTTGCGCTCCGCCGCGTCCGGTGAGTTCAGCAGCAGGCCCAGATAATAACTGTTGGTGATTGCCGCGTCCGCCAGCCCGGCGGCCACCGCCTTGATCTGATCGCGGTCGCCACCTTGCGGCGGACGGGCGAGATTCTTCACAATCCCCTCCGCCCATTTCTCCGCGGTTTCCGGGCCGTTTGCCACCACGATTGAGGCCATCAGCGCCTGGTTGTAGGCACTTGTAGAAGAACGGGAAAGCACCCGCCCGCGCCACTCGGGTTTCGCTAGATCCTCATACGTCTTCAGCTCGCCCTCTTTCACCCTATCCTTCGCCACCACTATTCCGCGCGCCCGCAATGTGAAAGGATACCAACGCCCCTCCGCATCCCGCATCGCCTCCGGAGTGTTTTTCAAAAGCGTTTCCGAGCTGACGGCCTGCAACAACCCGTCAGCCGCCGCCCGCTGCATCTGCCCCGCATCCACCGCGATCAACACGTCCGCCGGACTTGCCGCACCCTCGGATTTCAAGCGCTCGACAAGCTGGTTCACCTCCGCGTTCACCACCTTTACCACGATCCCGGTTTTTTCTTTAAACAGGGCGTTCACCTTTTGATCCGCCTCATAATGCCGATGCGAATACACATGCAGCTCGCCCTCGGCCCCGGTCGCATTCACCGCTGAGACCAAAAGAAAACCGAAAAACAACTTGTTGCGAAACATTCTCATTAATCGAACCTAGCGTGTCAGGCAATAACGACAATCAAAAAGTTTCCAAAAAACCAACCCCGTCCATGATTTGGTTTTGAGATGCTTGGCAGAGGGTGTGCAAATTTTCGGATTTGGAATATCTGCCTCGATTTCCATCTAGTGGGAGCTTGCGGGAAGGGGAAAGGGCATACATAGTGACGGCGTGTTGAGAAAAATTATTGGATTGCTTGCCATCGCCTCAGGGTTCCTTTCAGTAGCCAACGTCCGTGGCCAAGAGGAGGTGCCCGCCGAGAAGAAACTTGCGAAGGTGGTGGTGATTCCAGTACGCCAGCAAATAGCGAAGCCTGAGCTGTTCATCCTTCGCAGAGGCCTGAAGGAGGCGATCGAGCAAAATGTGGATACCATCGTGCTGGATATGGAAACTCCGGGCGGCGCGCTGGATGTGACGTTTGATATGCTCAAGGCGTTGGACAAGTTTCCGGGAAAAACGGTCACCTATATCAACAATGAGGCGATCTCCGCAGGGGCGCTCATTTCCGCTGGCACTGATGATATCTACTTTGCGCCGGGGGCAGTGATCGGGGCGGCGGCTCCTGTGATGGCCACTGGCGGGGAAATCGATGCGACGATGCTTGCAAAGATCGTGAGCTATCTTAAAGCCCGGGTGCGGTCGATTTCCGAGGGGAAAGGCTACCGCGGGCAGGTAATCTCCGCGATGATCGATATGGACATGGAATTCAAAATCGGCGACGAGGTGATCAAGAAGAAAGGAGAGCTGCTTTCGCTCACGGCGCAGGAGGCGATGAAAACCTATGGTGAACCGCCCACGCCGCTTTTAGGCAAGGGCATCGCCAAGGATCTGGATGATCTGCTCAACCAGGTCCACGGCGCGGGAAACTACTCGGTGGTAAAAATGGAGGTTACCTGGTCTGAAAAACTCGCGCAGTATCTCACCTCCGTCACACCCTTGCTGATCGGTGTGGGCCTGTTGTTGCTGTTCGTGGAGTTCAAGACGCCCGGTTTCGGAATTTTCGGGGTGGGGGGGATTCTCCTTCTGGGCGTGGTGTTTTTCACGCAACACACGGCCGGACTTTCCGGGCATGAGCCCGCATTGTTTTTCGGGATCGGTTTGATCCTGGTGATCGTGGATTTGTTTTTCCTCCCGGGATTGATTCTGGCGATGGTGGGTGGAGTGCTGATGTTTATTTCGCTTGTATGGTCCATGGCGGACTTCTGGCCGAAGGAGCCGATCAGTTTTTCCGGGGATGTGCTGGTGGGGCCGCTGACCAACGTGATGATCGGCACCGCGCTGGCGGTGGTGATGTTTCTGGCGATTCTGAGATTTTTACCACGCGGCGGACTCTGGGGGAAGATGGTTTTAGAGGGTGCCGTCGGCGGGGAGCCGGGCGAGCTGCGAGCGATTCTGGGTGGTGGGGCGGGTGAGCCACGCGGCATGGCCTTGATCGGGCGCACGGGGGTGGCCGCCACGGCTCTGCATCCGGGCGGGCAAGTGGAAATTTCCGGCAGACGTTATGAGGCGAATTTGCTTCTGGGGAGTGCCGGTGCAGGGACACCGGTGCGTGTCACGGCAACCGGTGATTTTGGTCTGACAGTGGAGGTGATTTCATGAACATTATCATTTTGTTGTTTTCTCTCGGGATCGTCTTCATCGCGGTGGAGGTGATCGTTCCGGGGGCGATCCTGGGGTTGATCGGTGCCTTGTTGATGTTTGGGGGATGTGTGATGTCCTTCATCAACTTCGGCTCGCAGGGGGGATTGATCGCCATTATGGTGGCCTTCGCAGTGGGCGGTTTAGCTCTGTTTCTGGAGCTGAAGGTTCTACCTAAAACGGCTCTGGGCAAGCGGGCCTTTCTCAACAAAGAGATCACCGCGGTGAGTGCCGCCTTCGGCAGCGAGGCACTTGCACTCATCGGTAAATCCGCCGAGGCCGTCACCATGCTTTCGCCAAGCGGCTACGTGCTGGTGGAGGGCGTGCGCTACGAAGCGTTTTGCCAAGCCGGCCAAGTCCCCAGCGGTGCCGCGCTGGAAGTGGTGGGCGCGGATAATTTCCGACTCATTGTTTCTCCTATCCAATCGAACCTATAACTACCATGCCTGATATTACCACCATCGTCCTCATCGTCATTGCCATTCTCGGGCTCCTGCTCTTCGGCATCATTCTTTCCTTCTTCAGCGTCTGGCTGCGAGCTTGGCTTGCGGGTGCCTACGTGGGCTTCACCGATCTGGTGGCCATGCGCCTGCGCCAGGTGCCGTATGGCATGGTGGTGGATGCGCGGATTACGGCGAAGAAGGCCGGGATTGAAATCCCTATCGACGACATCGAGGCGCACTTCCTCGCCGGTGGCAATGTGATTCCCACCATCCAGGCGCTCATCGCAGCGCGCAAGGCGGGCATCGAGCTGGATTGGAACCGCGCTTGTGCCATCGATCTGGCGACGAAGGGTTCGGGCAAGAGTGTCGTCGAAGCCGTCCGCACCTCGGTGGATCCCAAGGTGATCGATTGCCCGAATCCAGCTTCCGGTCGCTCCACCATTGATGGCGTGGCCAAGGATGGCATCCAGGTGAAAGTCCGTGCCCGCGTCACGGTGCGGACCAATCTGGATCGCTTCGTGGGCGGTGCGAAAGAGGAAACCATCATTGCCCGGGTGGGTGAAGGTATCGTCACCACCATCGGCTCTGCGGAGAGCTATAAGACGGTGTTGGAATCACCGGATAGTATTTCCAAAGTCGTGCTCCAGCGCGGGTTGGACGTGGGCACGGCATTTGAGATTCTTTCCATCGATATCGCCGATGTGGATGTGGGTGAAAACGTAGGGGCGCAATTGCAAGAGGCCCAAGCCGAGGCAAACAAGAACATGGCCCAGGCCCAAGCGGAAATTCGCCGCGCCGCTGCTGTGGCGCTTGAGCAGGAAATGGTGGCCCGCGTGGCGGAAATGAAAGCCAAGGTGGTGGAGGCGGAGGCGCAGGTTCCACTCGCGATCGCTGAGGCGTTCCGCAGCGGGCGCCTTGGAGTGATGGATTATTACAAGATGGAAAACGTCAAATCCGATACGGAAATGCGTGCGAGCATTTCGAAATCCGAAGGTAATTAAGTATATCTAGCAGAATTATCCCATGGATTGGCTTTCTAACAATTTCCAGGTCATTGCTCTCGTTCTCATTGCTTTCGCCGGCTGGATCAAGAGCCGGATGGATTCAAAGAACGAGGAGCAGGAACCGCCTCAGGAACCTTATGACGAGCGTGAGGTTTTCGGTCCCGGTGAGCCATGGGAGCAGGTGCCGGGCGTGCCTCCGCCTTTGGACTGGAGCCAGCCGCCACCGATTCCCAGTCCGGCGGCGGCCATGGAGGCGGCCCGTGAATCGGCGGCTGTGCTGAAGCGTCAACAAGATCTTGCGGAGCGCTTGCGGGTGATCCGGGAAACCAAGGCCACGACTACTGGCGGAGCGGCGGCGACGCGGGCGCGGTTGACGGCTTCGAGGCTACCTGCCAAGGCCGTGGCTCCTGTTTCTGCAAGTTTACGCAGCCGCTTGTATGACAAGGGCGAGCTGCGCCGTGCTTTTGTGATGAAGGAACTTCTCGAGCCGCCACTAAGCCAACGTTGAGAACTACCCCGGGTGAAACCTGGTGGAAATCCCGTTTCCGCCGATGATGGCAGCGAGCCGCTCCGGGTGGCGACCGTGGGCGATATGGGTTTCGATTCCCGCGCTCACGGCAAATTTCACCGCCTCCAGCTTGGAGGCCATGCCACCCATCGAGAAGCGGCCTTTGTCTTGGCGAACGTGCCGGAAAACGTTGTCGATGTCCGTCACCTCGGGGATGAGTTCGTTGCTCGCCGGATCTAACAACCCATCCACGCTGGTGAGCAGGATGACGCGGGTGGCGCCTGCGAGTTTCGCAACGCGGACGGAGAGCATGTCGTTATCGCCAAACTTCAGTTCCTCCACTGCCACGGAATCATTTTCATTGATGATGGGGAGGATGCCCGGCTCTTCCAACAAGCGGTTGAGGGTATCCGAGACATATTTCGAACGTTCCGGGGTGCCGAGATCTGCGGCGGTGAGAAGGACTTGGGCGATGGTGATGTCAAAATTGGAAAAGAGGCTGCTGTAGGTTTGCATCAGCCTTGCCTGGCCCACGGCAGCACAGGCCTGGCGGGTGGCAGTGTCTGTGGGATACTCGGTCAGGCCGAGAGCGGAGACGCCGGAACCGACGGCACCCGAGGAAACAAACAGGCATTTGTGGCCGCTGTTGATCAGCCCGGAAATGGCAGAGACGAGATGGACCAGGGCGGCGCAGTCAAGTGTGCCATCATCGGTTTTGGTGAGCACACCGGTGCCGGCCTTGATTACAGTGAGATCGGAAGTCATAAGGGCAATAGACCAAGTGGCCCGAGAGGTATTCTGTTAGGGTGCTTTCCAATCGGGAAACTCGGTTTTGAGTTGTTGGGTGTATTTTGCGGCCTCGTTGGTGTTTTGCTGGAGTTCGAGGGTTTGGCTGAGTTTCCAGAGGGCGAGAGGCTTGAGATCTTTATCGACGCTGAAGTTGACGACGTAGATGTAGGCGGCGGCGGCTTTACCAAAGTCTTTGGCTTCTACCTCAAGATCGCCGAGGAGGATGCGGAGACCGGCGCTGGTGCGGCCTTGGGGATTGAAGGCGAGAGCATCGTCGGCGGCTTCGCGGGCCTCGGTGGGACGATTGAGCGCAAGGAGTGAACGCCCAACATCTAGCAGTCCATCGGCTTTCCAGCTCGGATTGTCTTCAACGGCGAGGACGTTGTTCGCGGCCTTGAGAGCGCGCTCGGCATCGCCTGTTTCGAGGAGGGCCTTGGCAAGGTAGCGCCAGACTTCCTTGGGAGTTTCGAGAGGTTCCTTTTCGTTGGCAACGAGGTCCAGGAAAGCAGCGGCGGATTTGAAATCAGCGGAATTGTAAGACTGCATGCCGGCCCATTGGAGGGCTTGATCGGGGATGTCCGATTGGTAATCCCCTTTGATGGCAAGGTTGATCTCTGCGGCGAGTTTGGTGGGATCCTGCGCGGCGAAGTAGCCGAGGGCGAGGAGGATACCGGCGTGTTTGCTGTAAGCATCCGGGCGGAGTTCGCGGGCTTTCTCGAGGAAAGGGACGGCGTTTTTGGCATTGTTCGATTTCACGAATCCCCAGCCGATCCAGTAGTTCGCTTCTGCGGTGACGTTTGAGTCGAGATTTTTACCGTTCTCGAGGAGGCCCTGGTAGCGGGTGGACATGTCCGGGATATTGCTCTCGCTGCGGCGCATGCGGGCGGACTCGAGCCATGCGAAGGCGCCGAGGTCATCGGGGATGCCGGGAGCGGTGAGGCGATCAAAATCCGCGATGGCTTTTTCAGGCTCCGTGGTTTCGGTAAAGGCCTTGGCGCGCTTGGCGTAGGCGGTGGGGACGCGTGAGTCCTTGGGGTAGGCGGAGATGAATTCGGTGAGGGAACGGATGGCTCCCTGGGGATCTCCAGCTTCTGATAGACACCAGCCGCGCTGGTAGAGGAGACCGGGGCGGTTTTTGTCACTGATGAGGGTGGCGTTGATCTCCGAGTAAACTTTGGCGGCTTTTTCCGTTTCCTTGTTCGCGAAGAGGGTCTCCGCCTTCATCATGAGGGCGGTGTGGATGCGCGGGTCTTCGGGGCGTGATTTCCGATAGAGCTGGAGGAAGGCATCGACCTGATCCGGGACGTGATGGCCCTCGATTTGAAAGAAGCAGAGGAGGCGGAAGTAGGAGGCTTGGAAGGCGAGGTCTTTCTCGGGTTTCACGAGGCGCTCGACTTCGCGAAAGAGGGTGAGGGCTTCGCTCGGCTGCTTGAGCCGCATATAGGAGCGGGCGGCGAGCATGAGGCGGTCTGCTTCCTTTTCGCCCTGGGCTTTCGTATTGCTGCGGCGGAAAATTTCGATGACTTCGCGGTATTCCTTTTTGGTAAAGTGATTGGCCATGAGGGCCGTCTGCGCATCGGGACGGAAATCCGCCATGCCCTCGGTGGTGAGGATGAGCTGGAGGTATTTTTCCGCGAGGTCCGTCTGCTCAAGCTTGGTGGCGGTGAGGGCGGCTTGGAGCGCGGCTTCGCCACGGAGCTTGCCGGTGTGAGGGCCGCCGATGACTTCCTCGAAGTAGGTGAGGGCTTCCTGGAGCTTACCGTCTTTAAGGAGGATTTGGCCGAGGGCGATTTTGGATTGGGGGGCGAAGAGGGCTCCGGCGGGATCTGCGATGACTTTTTTGAAGGCGCCGATGGCTTCCCGATTGCGGCCGAGGAGGCGGTAGCAGTTACCTGCGAAAAAATTTCCGCGAGGGCGGTCTTCCGGCTTTGCGGCATTCGCGGCGTAGCGCTCAAACATCGGTGCGGCGAAGGCATACTCGGTTTTGTTGTAATGATCCGCCGCGAGGGTGTAGGCGGCGGCGGCGGCCCATTTGCCTTGGCCGAAGCGGTTGAGAAGGGTGTTGAAGCAGCGTTTCCCGTCATCGATCCTTCCGGATTGGTAGTAGCTGTTTCCAAGATACCAGTAGGCCATTTCGGCGTTCGGGTGATTGGGGAAATTGTTGATGTAATCGTCGAAGAGTTGGGCGGAACGCTGGTAAAATTCAAGGCGGTTTTCCAGGACGGTGCTGGCCTGGGCGGAGTCGTAGAGGTTTTTCGCGCGCAGGAAAAAGTCGTTCGCTTGGTTTGCGGCCAAGGCAGGATCGACGGCCTCGGCCCTCGGCGCTTGGGCAAGGAGCGGGCTGGCGGCGAGGATCAAAGTGGCGAGCGCGTGTTTCAAGATGCGGAGAG
>JBBRIB010000128.1:0-7810 GCA_038221745.1 Verrucomicrobiales bacterium | reverse complement strand
CATCGCTTCCCGCACCTGCACCATCACTTCCAGCACCCAAGGTTTCACTCAGTAAATTGACCCTCGAAAAACCCGGCGAGCGGAAGTCAATCAGCCTGGAGAAGGGCAGCTCCCAGAACTCTATCCATATCAATCTGAACTGGGACCGCGCAGTGAAGAAGTCGTTTTTCGGCGGAGGCGGAAGCGGGGCGGATCTGGATCTTGGGTGTATGTTTGTCTCCCCCGACGGGAAAACGGGAGTCATCCAGGCGCTCGGAAAGAACTTCGGCAGCCGCAGTTCGGAACCTTATATCCTGCTCGATAAAGACGACCGCAGCGGTGCCGCTTCCGATGGTGAGAACCTCTACATCCTGCGCCCGGACCTGATCGAGAAGGTGATGGTTTTTGCTTTCATCTACGAAGGCGCCGCCAATTTCAACAACGTCAACGGACGGCTCATTCTTCACGAGCATGACGGCAGTGAGACGCTAATACGGCTGGACTCGCCGAGCGGTGCCGGCAACTTCTGTGCAATTTGCCTGATTTCCCGCACTCCCGTCGGCATCGACATCGTCAAGGAAACCCGCTATTTCCGTGGACACAAAGAGGCCAGCGAGGCTTATGGATTCCACTTCAATTGGACCCGTGGCTCAAAATAGACAATCTCCCTGAAAAGTAATTAACCAAACAACATACCAAGAAAACTAATATCATGGCTATCTCACTCAGCAAAGGCGGAAACGTTTCACTAACCAAGTCCGCTCCGGGACTCACCAACATCCTCATCGGCCTCGGCTGGGACGCCCGTGCCACCGACGGGGCGGGCTTCGACCTCGATGCCAGCGGATTTCTCCTGACATCCGCAGGCAAGGTACGCAGCGACGCGGATTTCATTTTTTTCAATCAACCCGCGTCCGCAGACGGCTCGGTCAAACATTTGGGCGACAATACCACGGGTGCAGGTGAGGGAGACGACGAGCAAATGGCTGTAGATCTGACCAAGGTTCCGGCCGATGTGGACAAAATCGCAATCGCCGTGACGATCCACGAAGCGGAAACGCGGAAGCAGAGCTTTGGCATGGTAAGTCAAGCATTTGTCCGAGTCGTGAACGCTGCCGATAATGTGGAAATCGTCCGCTATGACTTGAGTGAGGACTTTAGTATCGAAACCGCACTCGTCTTTGGCGAAATCTATCGCAACAGTGGCGAATGGAAATTCAAAGCCGTGGGACAGGGCTTCCAAGGTGGACTTGGCGCGATGGCTAAAAGCTACGGTGTCAATATTTAATCAACCCCGGATCATGGCTATCAACCTTCAGAAAGGACAGAAAATTTCCCTCAGCAAGGAAGCTGGTGGAACGGGTCTCACGAAAATCGTGATGGGCCTCGGCTGGGATGCGAAAAAGACCAAGGGCTTCTTCGGCTTGGGCAGCAAGGAGCAGGCAATCGATCTGGATGCATCCTGCGTCCTGTTCGACGAAGCCAAGGCTCCTCTGGACTCAGTCTTTTTCGGTCAGCTTGCCAGCAAGGATGGCAGCATCAAACATACCGGAGACAACCGCACTGGCGACGGCGATGGCGATGACGAGCAGATCATCGTCGATTTCTCGCGCATCCCTTCGAATGTGAAATTCATCGTATTCATTGTGAACAGTTTCACCGGACAGAATTTCAGCGAGATCGAGAACGCGTTTTGCCGAGTGGTGAATGCGGCGAACAACCAGGAGATCGCCCGCTACAATCTAAGCTGTACAGGAAGCCATACCGGGATGCTGATGGCGAAAGTTTATCTTCATAACGGCGAGTGGAAGATGCACGCCCTCGGGGACAACGCCTCCGGCAAGACCTTCGAGCAAATGATGCCTGCAATTATCGCTACACTTTGAGCAAGTCCAGACCTGATACCGGCCAGGCGCGTGACGTTTCCCGCGTCTGGTTCAACAAATGTTTCTCCAGTGTGCACGGGGTGCTGCTGCAGCTCCGCGCGGATTGGGGGAGCGGGCTTTTTCTCATCGGCAGCCATACCGAGGCTGACTTCGCACCGCTTACCGCCTGCGATCTGGCACTGACTGAGCCTGTCGGACTGGATGCGGCGGGCTACGTGGAATGGTGTCTCGCATTCTGTTTGGAAAATAGTGTAAATGTTTTCATCCCAGGGCGGATGCGTGAGGACATTGCCGATAGGCGCGCTGATTTTTCGGCGCAGGGTACAGCTCTGGTTGTTGCCGGCGATGGGGGGACTCTTAGGCTATTGGAGGACAAAGGCAGGTTCCTGGAAAATCTGCCACAAGGTGTGCCGTCACATGCCTTTCACCGGGTTCGTAACTGGACGGAGTTTTCCACCGCCTGTCTGGCTCTCGAAAACGAGGGAAGGCGGGTTTGTTTCAAGCCCGCTACCGGCACGTTCGGGCTTGGCTTCCACAGCATTGACAACTCGCTTTCTCCGCTCAAGCGGCTGATGCGCAGCGAGGGGCACCGCATCGCTATGGATGAATTGCGCGGAATCCTTGAGGGAATCGGGCAGTTTCCTGAAATGCTGGTGATGGAGTATCTTGATGGCAGCGAGTTCAGCGTGGATGTTTTAGCGCATGAGGGTGAGGTCTTGGCGATGGTCTGCCGCAGGAAACCTTTTAATGGAAAGGTTCGGATCAATGGGACTTCTTCCATGGAACGGGTGCGCGAGGGCCAGTCACAGCTCCTGGATCGCGAGCCGGAGATTGAGGAAATGATCCGCAAGCTCGCGCGGCACTTTCACCTGGGCGGGCTTTTCAACGCGCAGTTCCGCAGCCCAGCGGTGAGGCCGGAGAAGCCCCGTATCTTGGAAATCAACGGGCGTATGTCCGGCGGCCTCCCCTACATCGCGCTCTCCGGGCTTAACCTGCCACTGCTGGCGATTCGCGTGGCGATGCGCCAGCCGGGTGATCCTATGCCGGAAATTCCCGCACCGCAGCTTCCGCTCCGGGTGCAGGAAAGGTCGGATGTTTTTGCCTTGCCACCCCAACCATGAACTTCCCATCCACGGTCTGGCAGGAGAAAAATACTGGCCACTACTCCGCGCTCCTGCCAAGCGGGCGCTTTGAATTTGAAATGTACCGCGAGGATCTTGCGCTCCGGGAGATTTGCGAACTCGCCCTGCGTAACAACCCGAAGCGGCGCTTCCTCTTTGTCAGCAAAACGCTGGGTCGCCACATTCCCACACGCCCCGCTGCAATTCGCGAGGTCGCTGGGCTGCTGGCGGAAAAGCTGCACCGTGGAATGAAGCCCGGGCCAGTGGTTTTCATCGGAATGGCGGAGACTGCGACGACCCTCGGGCAGGCGGTATTCCGCGAGTTTTTGGCGCAAGGTGGGAAAGGATTTTACATCGAGAGCACCCGCCGCCCGACCGGTGGCGCGCGGGCATTCAGTTTTTCCGAGAGCCATTCGCACGCAACCGCGCACGTGATTCACCTTCCTACGGCGGAGGATGATCCGGAAAACCTCCTGCGGACTGCTTCTCAGGTTGTCGTTGTCGATGATGAGGCGACGACCGCCCGCACTGCAGCCGGGCTGGTGCATGCAATGAAGGAATGGCGGGGCGGGGAGAGTTTCGATGCTTGGCTGGCCGTGATCTTGCGCTGGAAACAAGGCGGAGAGGATGACGCAGCTTTCACCGGAATCGAGAGCCTGGTGGACGGCAGCTTTGGTTTTCAGCCCATCGGTGAGCTTGCCGATGCGCCGGCGGCAAGTGAACAGATTGACAGCCAGGTCATTGCCCGGCGTGGGATTCGTCATGGAACTTTCACCTCACAAACATTGCCCAGCCGCTGGGATACAGCAGCGCGGCGTGGGGAGAAAATCCTCGTTATTGGCAATGGCGAATACGGTTTCCAGCCGCTCCTGCTGGCCGAGGCATTGGAATCCGCGGGCGCGGCAGCCTGGCTGATGGCCAGCACCCGCTCGCCTGTTCTTGCGGGTGGTGCCATCCGGCACATCCGCGGTTTCACCGCGCTTTCTGGCGAGGGCTACCGCGAGTTTCTCTACAATGTCCCGGAAAACCACAGTTACGACCGAGTGATTCTTTGCTTGGAGGATGCTCTACCTGCCGCCGATCATCCGATTTTTGAAATTCCACGGCTGGAGGTATTTTTATGAACGATTGGATCGCCACGGATCTGGACAGCACTTTGTTCCACCGCTCATGGGCCGGCACCGGTGCCATCGCCGCGACGTGGCACTCTCCCGAGGGCGCGGAGCGCTGCGCCTCAAGCTGGATGAAGGCCGGAACCCACCGCTTGCTGGAAACGCTGGGACGAGCTTTCGCGCTGGTGCCGGTCACCGCGCGTGACATGGATTCGTTCTCCCGGGTGGATATCGAAGGCCTCCACCTCCGGGGCGTGGCCGTGGTTGCCAATGGCGCGGTGATGCTCGGTCACGACGGCACGGTAGATGCTGAATGGGAGTCACGTATGGCCGCAATCCTCGATCCTTGGGAAAAAAAACTGCATGGCTTCTGCGAATGGCTGGTGGGTGAAAGTGCGGATAAAGCCCGCCCCAGACTCGTCACGGGACCCCGCGATATGCCCGCGTACCTCGTCGCGAAAGCTGCGCCGGACTGGTGGCTTTCCGCAGAGGGACAGGCGATCCTAGGACGCATGGACTGGGGTGGCTGCCGCGTGGAAATCCTCGCCACGGAGCTGCAAGTCCTCCCCCCCGGAGTCGGGAAACGGGAGGCGACCCTGGAAATCCAGCGCCGATTTTTCAATGATCGCCCGCCCCTCCTGTGCATGGGTGACATGCCGCTGGATCTTGAATTCATGCGCCTCGGCGGTCTGCTGGCGACACCTACGGGATCGGTTCTCGAACAACTTTGGAAATGATGAACGAAGGATTTCCCGGAAGCTACCACGATGCGGAAGTGACGTTCTTGATGCGTCGTCTCCACCTTGCAACAACGTCTCTGGAGGAGCGCGAGCGTTCCATTCAGAGTGGCCAGCGGCACTACAGCGAAATGATCGGCCCCGAGGATGCGCCCACCCGCCAGAGGATGCGCCTTTTCCGCGAGTGCTTGGAATCCAATGGCGAAAAGATGGCCAAGGATATTTGCGCCTTGGCGGAAGGGATGGCCGCATCCGCCGTGGATGGGGAGCTGACTGTGGTTTCCATCGCTAGAGCCGGAACGCCGGTCGGGGTGCTGCTGTGGCATCGCCTCCAGAAAATGTTTCCGGAGATAGCCTCGAAACATTTTTCCATCTCTGTCATCCGAGACCGTGGCGTGGACTATGCGGCCTTGGAGAAAATCGTCCAGACGCGGCACGCGGAAAGCATCCGCTTCGTGGATGGCTGGACAGGAAAGGGGACGATCGCCGATGAACTGCGGATTTCCATCGCTGGCTGGAAAGGCGCTCCAGAGGGATTGCGCCCCGGTCTGTGGGTGCCGCTGGATGTCTGCGGTGCGGCGGAATTCGCGGCGGGTTGCGACGACTATCTAATTCCCTCCACCCTGCTGGGCGGCACCCTTTCCGGCTTAGTTTCCCGTAGCGTCCTGCCAAGGGGCGAGGAAGGCGGGAACGAATTCCACGGCTGCGTCCCGCTGGATTCCCTCCGCCGCTACGATCTCAGCCGCTGGTTTATCCGGGAAATGCTCGGGCGTATGGATGGGATACCCAGCAGCCATCTCCCATCTGAAAATGCCAGTGGAGGAAAGCCCCGCCGCGCGGAAACCCACCAGTGCCTTGATGCGATGCTCGCCCGTCAAGACCATTCAGATCGCAATCGGATCAAGCTGGGTATTGGCGAAACCGTGAGGGTCTTGCTGCGCAGGAAACCTCAGGAAATCCTGCTTGCGCCCACCGCAAATCCCACCGATGCCGATCTCATCCGCCGCCTCGCCGCCTTGAGGGATGTGCCTGTTCTCACCGAGCCAGGGCTGCCCTTTGATGCCATTGCCGTGATCGCAACCGCCTGACAAATTCCCTCCGAAAAAATATGGAAACCTCCGCCAACTATCCAGCGCATGAATCCGCCATGCTCGCGCCCATGCTTTACGTGCCAGCCGATCGTCCCGATCTCGCCGCCGTACTTGGCGGTGGGCGCGATCTGGGTGTCTGCTCGGTCGCAGTCTGCCTGGAGGATGCTGTCCGCGTCGAGAACCGGGATGCTGCGGCGATGCTTCTTTGCCAGACTCTCGCGGAGCTGGAGCAAGTCCCGCGTCCTGTCTTCATCCGCCCGGCCGATGCGCGAACGCTCGACATGCTGTTAGAGAATCTCCCGGTCGGCCGCATCGCCGGCTTCATCCTGCCAAAGGCCACGGTGACTTCCATCCATGATTGGACGGAGCGCAGTTACGGCCTCCACACCATCCTTCCCATCTTGGAAACCCGCGAGGTGCTCGATCCTATGTCCCGGCGCGATCTTGCACTCGCCTGCGCCGCCCACCCTTCCATCATCCCCGGTGTGCGGATCGGCGCGAATGATCTGTTCCGCCTTCTAGGAGGACTCCGCCGTCCTCCGGGCCGGACGATTTACGAAACTCCCGTGGGGCATGTGATTGATGGTTTGCTGGAAACTTTCTGTGCCCACGGCATCAGACTGTGTGCCCCCGTTTCCGACCGCATCAACGACCTAGCCACCCTGCTACGCGAAGTGGAGGAAGACATCCAGCGGGGCCTTTTCGCAAAAACCGCCGTCCACCCCAAGCAGGTCCATGCCATCTGGGCGGCCTACCTGCCAGCCCCCGCCGAGTTGGCGGAAGCCCGCAGCATCCTTGATCCAGATGCGCCCGCCGTATTCAGTTCAAACGGCGGTATGCTGGAGCCAGCCTGCCATGGCGAGTGGGCCCGCCGCCTCCTTCGCCGCGAGGAACTCTATCATCTGGGAAGCGCACAGCCCGGCAGTGCCGCTCAAACCCGCTAACACGCTGCCCCCTATCAGGAATTTCAGGCTCGCCCCATGATGCCGGCCAGCCAGCCTGCAAAGCCGACTTTATTGCGGGAGGCCACGATGACCTGCCCGCTGCCGCTGAACCGATTCACCAACCCCTCGCCGCTGCTCATGGAATTGACCAGACCGCTTAGGAAACCCTTTTGGGATGTCGCTGCGCTGATGTTGTAGTTGAGTCTCGTGTCCCACGCGATGACGTGCGTGTTGTCCACGATAGTGTCGCTGCCCGGCTGCACATCCATGGCGAAGAGCGCCCCGAAGCCCGAGATCGCGAGATTGCCCGTTCCCGATGTTTCCATGATGAATAATCCGCCTGTCCCGCCGAAGACCGCCTGCCCCAGCCCCTGGTTTTTGATTTTGATATCCACCGTGGTATCAGCGGCGAGGAAAGCACCGTCATTTAGGCGGAACTGCCGCGCTCCGCATTCCAAGATCATCACATCCCCCGGCAGATCCGGTGAGAAAAGCGCATCCCCGTCCCCATTTGTCGCGGCCATGGTCTGTTGAAAAAAGGATTCGCCGGTCGTCAGCCGCCGGGCAAGTGCCCCGAGCATTCCGCCACGCACCTCCCCTTTCAGCTCAAGCGTGGTGTCCATCGAGACCATTGCGCCGCGTTCCGCAAAAATACTCTCACCCTTCTTCAGGCTGACATGGAGAAATGGATCGACGTTTCCGACTGTAGTGAATGTTGGCATGGGTTAAGGCTACATGCTCGGTCACCGAATGAAAAGAACAGCATTTGAAACGATCAGGAAATTCCGCGTTTTTCAGGCTCAGACATCCTGACCTACCCCATGAATTCTGTGGATTCGCGGGAATAGACGAGGAAACCCGATGACCCGTGCTGGCGTTTTTCGCGGACGGTGCCCATTCTGGCTCCATGCCGCAAATTCAACTTCCGGTGTTCCCGGCC
>JBBRIB010000127.1:0-7815 GCA_038221745.1 Verrucomicrobiales bacterium | reverse complement strand
ATCGGACGCAGCCGCACCCTGGAAAATGGCAAGCCCGTGAACACCCGCAGTGATTTCCTCGATGATGACGGAGCCACGATCAGCTTGGCGAGTCCTCAGGATGTGGCCAATTTCGTCATCGGCAGCGATGCCGCACAGAAGGCTTTCATTCGTAATCTTTTTCATCATTTGGTGAAACAACCGATCGGAGCTTTCCGTTCCGATGGACTTGCAGTGCTCACGCAGAAATTCCAAGCAGATGGCTACAACATCCGTAACGCGATCATCGAGGCCGCCACCATCGCTGCGATGCGTGGGATGGATCCAGCCGTTCCTAAAGAAACTGCCGCCAATTGATTTTTCAAAACCACTCACCTAACAAAACTTATGAGTACGCTCGCGAAATCCTACAGCCGCCGGAAGTTTTTGAGAGATATGGGAATCTCCACCGCTGCCCTGCCGTTTCTATCAGGACTGCAGAGTCTTTACGGTGGCGAAGTGGTGGCTCCCTTGCGCAAGCAGAGGTTGATCATTGTGTTTTCGCCGAACGGAACGATTCTTGAGAAGTTCTGGCCTGCCACGATGGGCGAGGCGTTCGAGATTCAGCCGATCCTCGCGCCCTTGGCTCCCTATCGGGACCGGATGATGATCGTGCGCGGAGTCTCCAACAAAGTCCGGGGTGATGGTGACAGCCACATGCGCGGCATGAGCTGCCTGCTCACGGGCATCGAGCTGCTGCCGGGCAATATCCAAGGCGGCTCGGACTCGCCCGCCGGCTGGGCGGGAGGGATTTCCATCGATCAGGAAATCAAAAACTTTTTCCAATCCCAGGAGCAAACGCGCACTCGTTTCGGCTCGTTGGAATATGGTGTTGCGGTGCCGGACCGGGCAGACCCATGGACGCGGATGTGTTATGCCGGGGCAAACCAACCCATCGCCCCCATTCAGGATCCCAACCAAATGTTGGGGAAACTCTATGGCCAGATGAAAGGACGTGAAACGCTCATCGGAGTGCTGGACGGAGTGCAGAAAGAACTGGACCGGATCGCGACCCGATTAAGCCCGGAAGACCGGGCGGTGGCGGAGCGGCATCTGAGCTTGGTGAGAGAGATGAATGGTGAGCTGGAGCGCCAAGGTCAGGCGAAAGAGGTGGGGCACAGGGTGCCGGAAATCGATCCCGACATCGAGCTGGTCAACGACAACACCCCGGAGGTGAGCCGGATCCAAATCGAGCTGCTCATCAACAGTCTATCAGCAGACATGGCGCGGGTGGCCACCCTCCAATACATGCGCTCCGTCGGCCAGGCCCGGATGAACTGGCTGGGTGTGGATGAAGGCCACCACGGCCTCTCACATGAGCCGGACAAGAATCAAGACGCTCAGGAAAAGCTGGAAAAAATCAATACCTGGTTCTGCGGGGAGGTGGCCTATCTCACCAAACGCCTCGCCGAAACTCCTGAACCGGGGGTAGAGGGCCAAAGCATGTTGGATAACACTTTGGTGGTTTGGACCAATGAACTTGGTAAAGGAAACACCCACACCCTGGAAGATATTCCGTTGGTGATGATCGGCAATGGCGGCAATTTCAAAATGGGCCAAGCGCTTGATGTCGGCGACGTGGCGCATAACCGCCTGTGGCTGACCATCGCCCAATCCATGGGCCATGGTCTCAAGAGCTTCGGTGCCCAAGGACTGTGCGAGGGAGGAGCCTTGCAACTTTCCTAGGATGGAACGGGTTCCAAGGGTTCTTTTTCCCCGGACACAATCTCCTCGGACACGATCTCCTCGGACACGATCTCCTCGGACACGATCTCCTCGGATACGATCTCCTCGGATACGATCTCCTCGGATACGATCTCCTCGGACACGATGCCTTCCGACACGATCTCCTCGGATACGATCTCTTCGGACACGATCTCCTCAGATACGATTTCCCCGGATACGATCTCTTCAGATGCAATTTCGAGCGGGGCTTCTGCTGGAATTTCCAACTGAGCCGTGATTTGTTTGTTATGCTCCAACAAGCGCAAGACTTCTGCCTTGGCGGCGGCCACGCGGTCTGAATCTCCAGCCGGTGCGGCGGAGGTGACGGCGGCAGCAATTGGCAGAACCACGGCGGGGGAGTTGGAAAGTTGAGCTTGGGCCTTGCCGAGGGCTTCCTGGGCGGCGGCTTCGCGTTTTCTCAATTCACCGGTGTAGCGAGTGGTGGTGGCCACGGATTCCTTGAGGCGCTCGATCTCGGCATGGAGATTTACGGTATCGTCCGGCCGTGCTTCGAGGAGGGCGAGTTGCTGGCGGGTTTTCGAGAGCTCATTTTCAAGGGCGAAGCCGCGATCCTTCTGGCTCTTGTCCACCTCATTGCCGCGGGCGTTGAGGGTCTTGATGGTGTCTTGGGCTTTTTTGAGGTCTGTCTCAAGCACCGCGACTCGCTTCGCTTCGGCTTCGAGGGATTTTTTCATCGTTTCCAGCGTGGCTTGGGTTTCCTCAAACCTGGTGGTGGAAACAGAACCTGCTTGAAGTGACTCGAGCTCGGATTTTGCAGCCTTGTGGGCGGCTTTGGACTTATCGAGTGCGGCTTCAAGGGCTTTGGAACGATCCTTGGTGGGCGCTTCTTTGGCGGCGGCGGCCTTGACAGCTTGGGGCTTGGTGAGGGCGCCTTTCAAGATCCAACCGAGTAGGGCGGCAACAGCGGCGATGCCGGCGATCTGCGGGGTGAAATCTGCTAGAGTGACGACGGAAATAATCTGGGTGAACATGTTTGAAGAGGTGATGGATTGATTAGATGGTGTATTCGATACCTGGCTGAGGGACAATGATTTCAGCGCCGGGCAGGCGGCGAAGGATTTCCTGACGGAACCATTCGACAGCTCCATCATCGCCGTGGACGAGAAACACCTTTTTCGGCGCGACTTCAACGATGTAATCGGCAATGGCATCCCGGGTGGAATGGCCGCTGAAATCGAAGATGCGGGTTTCACAGTTCAACTTCACCGCCGGATAGGCAGGATCCAGCACGATGGAATCCCCTGGTTGTGCGGCACGGATTTTTCCGCCAGGTGTCTCTGGATCCGCATAGCCGACGAAGAACAGACCGTGCTTGGCATTTTCCAAAACCCCTTGGCGGGCAAAATTGTTAGATACGGTTTTTTCCGACATCATACCACTTGAAAGGGCATAGATGCAGCCCGGGTGGAAAGGAATCGGGCCCTTGCGCTTTTTGCTGCCAGCTTCGAGTTCCATGTCCTTGAGGAAACGGAATCCCGGGAGATGGCGGCGCGAGGACTCGGCGTGCCGATCATAAACATTGGTCATTTTCGTGCTGAGACCACCGATGTAAACGGGCGTGTTCCTGGGGATGAGACCTTCCTTTTTGAAGCGGTGCAACATCCCGAGGACTTCCTGGGTTTTCCCCATGGCGAAGACCGGAATCAGAACGGAGCCTTTGCGCGCGATCACCCGGGCGATGGCCTCGGCAAGTGCGTTTTCCTCATCGGGCCGATTATATTCCGGGGCGCGGGCTTGTTCGCCACGCGTGGTTTCCACGATGAGAGCATCCACCGGATCAGTGGGGAAGAGCGCACCTTTCTGGAGAGTGCTGTGCTCGAAGTTCACGTCTCCAGTGTAGAAGATTTTTTTCCCTTCGGCTTCGATGGTGACACCGACGGAGCCGAGGATGTGACCGGCATCGTGGAAAGTGGCACGCATGGTGCCGCCGTGATCGAGATCGAAGGGTTTTTCAATGCCGCGCAGTTCGAAACATTCCTCGATCTGATCGAGTTCGCGATGTTCGAAGAGCGGATACTCGGCGATGCCATGCTCGACGCGCTTGGACTGCATCACGTTCACGGAGTTGTGCAACATGGCGGAAGCGAGCTCCGCCGTCTCCGGGGAGAGGAAAACCTTGGCCTGCGGCTGGCTTTGGAGGAAGACGGGCAGCGTCCCCACATGGTCGAGATGGGAATGGGTGATGATGATGGAATCTGCGGTGCCGTCTTCAAGAAACTCGTAATGGGGAATCGCTTCGGTGCCTTCGTGCTTCGGGTGCATTCCCGCGTCTAACACCACTTTGGCGGACTTGGATTTCAACAGATAGGAATTCGCACCGATTCCGGCGTGGCGACAGAGACTTTTAAAGATCATGGTAAAAACAACAGCGGCGGAACATGGGTGTGAGACAGCGATCTGTCAACCCAGCCAAATCGCAGGTAAAGGGATAAGGACAAGAAAGTGGGACTTGCAGCGGTGGGGAAAGAAAAAACCAAAAAAACGCCCGGATTTGCATCCGGGCGTCTTTGGAAACATGGGGCTTTGAAACCGGAATCAGCGGTTGTAAAGCTCGACGATGAGCTGCTCGTTGACGAGCGGATCAATGTCGGAACGTTCTGGAACGCGTGAAACGGTGGCTTCGAGCTTGTCCTTGTTCACGTCCAGCCAATCCACGTTGGGAGCAGCTTGGGTGAGATCGGTCATGCGAAGCACGAGTTGTTGTGAAGAAGGCTTGCCACCGACTTTAATCAGATCACCCGGTTTTACCTGGAACGAGGCGATGTCCACCGTGCGGCCATTCACGAGGACGTGGCCGTGGTTGACGATTTGACGGGCGGATTGGCGAGTGTTGCCGAATCCTGCGCGATAGACCACATTGTCAAGACGTTGCTCGAGCAATTGCAGCATGATCACACCGGTCACGCCGCGGCGGCGGGCAGCTTCCTCGTAGTAGCCGCGGAATTGCTTTTCGAGCACACCGTATTGGAAACGAAGTTTTTGTTTTTCGCCAAGGGCGACGGAGTATTCACTCTTCTTTTTCCGTCCCGCACGAACACCGTGCTGACCGGGTGGGAAGTTGCGGCGTTCAAATGCCTTGGATGGGCCAAAGAGGGAGACACCGAAGCGGCGGCTGATCTTTGCGCGTGGACCTGTATAACGTGCCATATAAAAATTTCTGAGAGTGTTGGATTAAACGCGGCGGGCTTTCTTAGGGCGGCAGCCGTTGTGAGGAATCGGTGTCACATCGCGGATGGAAAGGATTTCCAAACCAAGGCTTTGCACGGCACGCACGGCGGACTCGCGACCGGAGCCGGGGCCTTTCACGCGCACATCCACTTCCTTGAGACCGTGTCCCATCGCTTGGCGGCAGGCATCTTGTGAAACCACCTGCGCGGCGTAGGCCGTGCTCTTGCGGGAACCCTTGAAGCCCATTTTACCGGCGCTGGACCAACCGATGGCATTGCCATTCGGATCCGTCACGCTGACGAGGGTGTTGTTGAAAGTGGCAGTCACGTGAACAATGCCGCGCAGGACATTCTTCGAGCCTTTGGCTTTGTGAATCTTGATTTCCTCTTCACCGCCGCCGATTTCGGCGAAGATGTCGCGCCTGGCTTCCTTCTTCGGCGCGCCTTCGATCTGGGCGGCCGCTTCAGGTGCTGGAGCGGATGGGGTGGCGGGTGCTGGAGCTGCTACGGGCTCAACTGCCGACTCTACGGCAGCATCTTGGTTGGTTTCTTCAGACATGGTTACAAAAAATTACTTCTTAACGCCCACGGTCTTTTTCTTGCCCTTGCGGGTGCGAGCGTTGGTGCGGGTGCGCTGACCACGGACCGGCAAACCGCGCTTGTGGCGAATGCCACGGTAGCAGTTGATGGAGGTGAGACGCTTGAGCTGGGATTGGCGCTCACGGCGGAGGTCACCTTCCACCATGATGTTTTCAGCCTGGATCACCTGGGAGATGCGGACGAGTTGGTCCTCGCTAAGCTGCCCGGTGCGGATGTTTGGGTCGATCCCTGCGTGCTCGAGGATCTTCGCCGCCGTGGGGCGACCGATGCCAAACATGTAGGGCAGAGAAGCTTCGATGCGCTTCTCATTGGGAATTTCAATACCTAGGATACGTGCCATGATGTGCGTGAATTTCGCGTGAACGCAAAGGAACTCCAGACAGATCTGGAGACTCGCGGGGCGGGTGATTTAGCAGACAAGCGGAGGCTGGCAAGCCGTAAATGGAAAAATTTCGCGGATTTCGAAAACGAGGTGATTAAGAGTGCGGTCCGGGTGTCCAGGACAGATTGCCTGAAAGCGACTTGCATTCCAACCCGTTTTGCCGCTGACTGATCGCATGTCATCTTCCGCGAAAAGTGATTCAATCAAAAAAGCGGCTGCTCGTTTGGTCCGTGAGTTGCCGGAATCCGCCAGTTGGGACGATCTGATGTATCAGATCCTCGTCCGCCAGAAAATCGAGGCCGGAATCGAGGATTTGCAGGAAGGCCGCAGCCATGACCATGCGGCGATCCGCCGTGAATTCGGCCTGCCATGAATATCTCATGGTCGGGTCAAGCGCGGCGAGACCTATGCGCAATCCGGGATTTCATCGCCTGCGACTCGGAACACTACGCGCAATTGCAAGTTGAACGGCTGATTTCATGCCTTGAGCGGGCGGCAATCATGCCTTCCAAGGGGCACCCGGTTCATGAGTTCAGCGGGTCCGGGTTGCGCGAGGTGCACGAGGGCTTTTACCGGATCATTTACCGAACACATGATGAGGATCTGCAAGTGGTGACCATCGTCCACATGAAGCAGCGTCTCACGGAGAGGCAACTGCGCAGAAGATCATAGGGCATCGTTTCATCCAAAACCGTTTCCCGCTCATAAGAACTTTCGATCAAAAAATCCGGGGTGCCCGGGTTCCCAGTCCTCTTTTTTTGTCTCCGGATTCCCGAATCTTGTTTCAGCCCTCTTCCCTACTGGACAAAACAAGGATGCCTTCTAGCCTTGCAAGCAGCTACCAACCATCCATGGAATCCACTCCAGACTTCTCCAATACCCTTCCACCCGATGATGTCGCCGCCATCGATGAACTCGGAAAAACCTTCCAAGCCTTCCGCGCTGAGCTAGCCAAAGCCATCATCGGTCAAGACGAAGTGATCGAGCAACTCGCGATCTGCCTTTTCGCCCGCGGCCATGCCCTTTTAATGGGGGTGCCTGGACTGGCGAAAACCCTGTTGGTTTCCTCCGTGGCGCAGACTTTCGATCTTTCCTTCAACCGCATCCAGTTCACCCCAGACCTGATGCCGGCGGACATCACCGGCACGGACATCATCCAGGAATCCGGCGTGGGAGGGCGGCGTGAGTTTGAATTCATCAAAGGCCCCGTCTTCGCCAATATCGTGCTCGCCGATGAAATCAACCGCGCCCCGGCGAAAACCCAGTCCGCCATGCTCGAGGCGATGCAGGAAAATAAAGTCACCGTCCTCGGTAATACCTACACGCTTCAACCGCCGTTTTTCGTGCTCGCCACCCAAAACCCTATCGAGCAGGAAGGCACCTACCCGCTCCCGGAAGCCCAGTTGGACCGCTTCATGTTCCTCATTGAGGTGGGCTATCCCTCCGCCGCCGAGGAAAAAGAAATCGCCCGCGCCACCACCGGCACCGCCCGCCAAGTGCTCAACCACCTCCTTAATGGTGAAAAGGTCATCGCCTACCAACAACTTGTCCGCCGCGTGCCCGTCCCCGAGCATCTTTACGATTACGCCGTGAAAATCGTCCGCAAAACCCGCCCCGGCGAGCCTGAGTCCCCGCAATGGATCAAGAACACCGTCGGCTGGGGTGCCGGCCCGCGCGCGGTGCAATACTTGATCCTCGGCGCCAAATCCCGCGCCGCCCTCCGCGGTGCCTACATGGCTTCGCTTGAAGATTTGGAAGCCGTCGCCTCCTCCGTGCTCACCCACCGGGTGATTACCAACTTCTCCGCCGAATCCCAAGGCATGACCTCCAAGAAAATCGTCGAGCGGCTAATTAAGGAAATGCGGGAAGATTGAGAGACCAGAATCCAGAATCCAGAACCAA